>JBBQJM010000098.1:0-10441 GCA_038325895.1 Mycobacteriales bacterium | reverse complement strand
CCCCCGGCGCGCGGGGGCGCCTGCGGGACGGGGCGCAACGGGTATTCAAGCTGGGAAATGGGGTGCGGGCGGTGGTGTGGGGGGCGGGCTGCCAACATCTCGGGGGGGGGCCGGGGGGGTACAACGAAGATCAGGAGTTCTACGGATACCGGATGCCGATCTGAAGCGACGCTGATCCTTGTTGCCGGGCGAAGTTCTTGCGTTCATGACCGCTGCAGCGGGAGCTCGGGAAACGGTTGCGCTGACGACCCGATACCGGCCATCGCGCTTGATGGCTACCGTTGTGGCGGCATTGCCGGGTGCTGTCCGTCGGGCGCCGCCGCGATGGTCACGGGCACACCGAGGAAACGACCGTAGGCGGCGGCCGCCACCCCGAACCCGGACAGCTGTCGGCCCGAGAGCGCAGCGAACGGCGACGGAGTGACAGCGACGCCGGCCGCGGTCTTCTTGCGCCGCCACAGCCCGGCGACGCTGCCGCCGATCACGATCGTCGGTAGGAACATGCCGTTGTTGCCCGGCACGGTCATCGGCGCATGCTCGGCGGCAAGGCTCGCGCCGCGGTCCTGGTAGCCCAGCAGGAACTCGTCGAACCCCGGCAGGGCGTGCACGCGCCTCGACACCCGGTCCGGTAGGCCCGGTGCCAGCCAGTAGCTCACGTCGTCGACGACAAGCTCCTCCAGCTGCTCACGAGCCAGCGCCATCCCGATCGCCGTGTCCCGAACCGTGAGCTTTGTCCACCAGGTGAAGTCACCCAGCGTCGCAGGTCCGTGGCTGGTGAAATAGCGCCGCACGAACTCCCCCAGCGCCTCCTCGCGGTCCAGCCGGCGGGGGTGGGGAACCCACTCGTCGAGCAACACCACGGTTTGATCGTTGCCGCGCATCGGGCCGAGGCACAGCAGACGGTCCTGGTGGAGCTGCCCGATCAGGTGCGGGCCGCGCTGGCCGGCGGTGACGATCCCGGCCGCCTCGAACGCCTGGAAGAGCTCGGCACGGGTCGCGGACCGACCGCCCTCGAGCACCTTGGTCGCGATATCCCCGGCCTGCCCGAACGTAACGTCATCCAGGCCGAGCTGGCGGTACCGGGTCGCCATCGAGCGCACGGTCCGCTCCCCCGTCAGCTCCAGCATCCAGCCGATGTCGACGGCCGGGACAAGATGCAGGGTCCCGCGCATCGGCCAGGACCGGATGATCTCGCCGCGGGCCAACGCGGCGTCCACGTCGGCGAGCGTCGATCCCGGCGCGCGCAGGCCCACCGACCACTTGGCACCGGGCAGGTCCTGACCCTGCAGCGCCAGCATCCACGTCACCACCTCGGTGGGCGTGGTGAACTTGCTGCCCTCGATGCGCTGCGCTGCCAGCCGTAGCCGGCGGAGTGTGGAGCTTGTGGTCGTCATCCCCGACATCGTCGCGCACACCACCGACACTGCGGGCGCGGGTCTCGCGACAGGCCCACGGTGAAGCCGGCGCAAACCGAACAGCCGCTCGACGCGGGAGGCGTCTGCGGCTGCGGTGAACGATCCCCGGACAGTGCGCCTCTCGGCACGTGGTCGCTCGTGGCGACGAAGGGGTGGAGCCCGGGGCATGTACCGGGGATCGCTATCCGATTCAACCACCCAACACCCAGGAATCTTCCCGATGCGGGGTTCAACCTGAAAGTCCTCTTTCAGGGCCGTGCGGTCAGCCGGTGGTCCAGACGACAGGGTTGTCGGTGTACTCGGTGGTATACGGGCTCTCGTCCCCGCCGAAGCTGATCTGGCTGACACTCTGACCAGTGGGGACGGAAAGAACGACGCAACTGTCGTAGCTTTGGCCCGCGCTGAAGTCGTCGGCGACGGTGGCGATCGGGCAGATGGTGTTGTCCTGCAACGCGATGTCGCCGTACACGGGATCCTGGCCGGTCACCACACCCTGCAGGTTGGTCTCCACCGAGTCGAAGGCGATGTCGCTGCCCGAATCCACGGTGACGGTGAGCTTGAGGTACCACGGCGTCGTGCCGGCCGGGTCGTAGCCTTCCCCCTCCAGCGCCGCCCAGTCGGCATCGCTGCCCTGGGCGAGGGTGAATTTGCCCAAGGTGATGACCCCCTGATCGGGGCCGGAGGAGATCGGCACCGTCGCCGGCTGGCCCAGGGTGAGCGTGGTTCCCGCGGCGGTCAGTGCGATGCCGTTCGGATTCGCCGTGAAGGGGTCGATGTCCGAATCCTCCGAGCCGGAATCAACCGCAGGCGCGGATCCGGCGTCGCTGTCGGCCGACTCATCCGTTGCGGTCTCCGAGGCCGACGCGGTCGTGGCAGCCCCGCTGCTGGGAGCGCTCGAGGTGGACGACGAACAGGCTGCGAGGACCGTGACGGCCATCGCGAGCGCGCCCACGGCGGCGACTCGGGTTCGCCCGGGCGTGTGGATCGGCGAAGAGGTGCGCACGCGTCGAGTCCTTTCGATGTGGTGAGCTCTGCGCGAGTCAATCGAACCGAGGGTAACGGCGGAGTGAGGCCGCCCGGTGATCCGGCTGTGAGCCGCCACCGGGTGGACCTCGCAGGCTCCAGGACCGCCAAGGCCGAGGCATCAGCCGAACCTGGCGACCCCGCGCAGCGGCATGACCCGCATCAGCAGATCCATCGGCCGCCAGGGCCAGGCCGGCACGCAGGCCCGGCGCGGTTCCCGCTCGATCGCGCGAACCAGCGCACGTGAGCCCTTGTCGATGCCGACGATCATCGGCGTGTCGCGAACGTTCTCGTTCAGCTCGGTCCGGATGTAACCCGGCAGGATCGTGCTCACCACGATCGGACTCCGCAGGAACTCCGCCTGCAGTCCCTCCCCCGTCGCCGACACGGCCGCCTTGCTGGCCGCGTACGCGGTCATGCTCCTGGGCAACCCGCGGACCGCGCTCATCGACGAGATCAGCACCAGGTGACCGGTGTTCCTGGGACTGAACAACTCCAGCGCCGCCTCGGCCTGCGCCAGCGCGGCGATGAAGTTGGTTTCAGCGGTCTGCCGGTTGGCGGCGATATGCCCGGTACCCAACGGCGCGCCCTTGCCCAAGCCGGCGTTGACGATGATCCGGTCCAAGCCGCCGAGATCGGCGTCGAAGCGCGGAAGGTCCCGAAGACGGCGTCATGGTTGGTGACGTCCAGCGGGCGCACCGAGACGGTGATCGGGGGGTGGGCGGATCGCAATTCCGCAGCCAACGCGTCGAGCCGGTCGGTCCGGCGGGCGCACGGGGCGAGGTTGCGGTTCATCGCAGCGAATCGCCTGGCCATCGCAGCACCGAGCCCTGAGCTCGCGCCGGTGATGAGAATGTGTTGCGGCCCATCAATTCTCCTGAATCCGTTCGGACCGCGGCTCGTTGGGTCCGACGTCCGGCACGTCGCTGTGCCGAGCGAGTTCCGTGCGGGCCAACGAGCGACGGTGTACCTCGTCGGGACCGTCCGCCAGTCGCAGAGCCCGGGCCGCCGCCCAGAGGCCGGGCAGTGGGGTGTCCTGGCTGACCCCCGCCGCCCCATGCGCCTGAATGGCTTTGTCGATGATCCACTCCACCGTCGACGGCGCGACGATCTTGATCGCCTGAATCTCGATCTGCGCGCCGCGATTGCCGACGGTGTCCATCAGCCAGGCCGTCTTCAGGGCGAGCAGCCGCAGCTGCTCCACCCGCACGCGCGATTCGGCGATCCGCTCCTGCACCACACCCTGGACGGCGAGCGGCCGTCCGAAGGCCACCCTGGACATCGCGCGCCGGCACATCAGGGCGATCGCCCGTTCCGCCATCCCGATGAGCCGCATGCAGTGATGGATCCGGCCCGGCCCGAGCCGGGCCTGGGAGATGGCGAATCCCGAACCGGCGGTGCCGATCAGGTTCGTCGCCGGCACCCGGACGTCGCTGAACACGATGTCGGCGTGCCCACCGTGCGCGCGGTCGTCGAACCCGAAAACCGCCATGGCGCGATCGATGTGCACCCCCGGGGTGTCCCGCGGCACCAGGACCTGGCTCTGCTCAAGATGTTTCGGTGCGCCGGGGTTGGTCTTGCCCATCACGATGAGGATCTCGCAGTCGGGGTTCATCGCCCCGGAGATGTACCACTTCCGTCCGTTGATGACGTAGTCGTCGCCGTCCCGTTCGATCCGGGTGGCGATATTGGTGGCGTCCGACGACGCGACGCCGGGTTCGGTCATCGCGAAGGCGGAACGAATTCGCCCGTCCAGCAAGGGTTCCAGCCACCGTGACTGCTGCTCGGGACTGCCGACTGTTCAAGGACGTCGATATTGCCGGTGTCCGGCGCCGCGCAGTTCACCGCCACGGGTGCCAACGCCGGGCCGCGACCGGTCACCTCGGCCAACGGGGCGTACTGCAGGTTGGTGAGCCCGGCGCCCCGCGGACCGGGGAGGAACAGGTTCCACCAGCCCGCCGCCCTGGCCCTGGCGCGCAGTTCGGTGATGACGGGCGGAGTGGACCAGTCGTCGCCCGACGTTGCCCGCAGGTAGTCCGCCAGCACCGGTTCGGCCGGGTAGACGTGCTCGTTCATGAAGGCGCGCAGCCGCTTCCGGAATTGGACCGTGGTGTCGTCGAAGGCGAAGTCCATCAACGATCCCCTCCCTCGGCGGACGGCGAATACCGAACAATCTCCAGCCCTTCGGCCACCAACGGGGCCACCGCCTCGCCGACAGCGGAAAACCCCTCTCCCACTGTGTGTCCGAGTTGGTGACGGTAGTACACACCCTCGGCGATGGCGGCCAGCTTGAAGGCCGCGAACGCCCGGTACCACCGCAGGTTGCTCAGGTCCCGGCCAGACCTGTCCGCGTACCGCTGCACCATGGCCACACTGGGATGCCCGGGAACCTCGAGCTTCAGGTCCGACTTCCGTGGCGGAGTCCTCGTGTTGCATCCGGCTCAGCCCTGGATGATCAGCAACAGGATCAACGCGGTGCCGTTGAACACGGCATGCGACACGATCGCGAGCCCGAGGCGGTTGCTCCACAGGGTGAGTCGGGCGTTGACCCAGCCGACCACCATCAGCGAGAGGAAAAGGACCGCCGCCGAGAACGCGTTGTCCGCCTCGCTGAGGTGGATCACGGCGAACAGCCCCGCCGAGATCAGCACCGCAATGTTGATGCGGGTGGTCGGGTTCGACAGGCGCGGCCGGTAGGCCCTGCGGTTCAGGCTCTCGAGCGTCGAGCGGAGCAGCAGACCGCGAAAGAACAATTCCTCCACCACCGGTGCGACCAGGGTGACCGCGACCGCGGTGGTGACCAGCAACCCGGTGCCGGCGGTCAATTCCATCGGCAGGTTGCTGCTGGCGCCGCCTTGGTAGCGGGTGATCGTCGCCGCGATCACCCCGATGATCACCACTCCGACGCGCAATCCGAGCCCGGCGAGCACACCGATCCACAGGTCCGCCCACTGAAAGGTCAACCCCAGGTCGACGACCAGGCTCCCGGTGCCGTGCCGGCGGCAGGCCCACCACGCGGTCGCCACCAACGCGATCCAGGTGGCACCCAGCGACAGCAACGCCAGCACCGAACGGTCCGGTCGCTCGCCTGTGACGGCAACGCCCGCGCTGATCAGCACCGTCAGAATCAGCAGCAGCCCGAGCCCGGCAAGCACGTCGACGAAGGTCCACGGAGTGCGGGGCAGGGTCGAGTCACCGCTCGTGCGGACCGGGCTCCCCGTCCGTCCGTCGCGGACCTCAGGCGTAGCCCGCTCAGGCCGGACGACCGGGATGGCGTCGGTCACGGCGTCGGCGCCGGCCCCTTTCCTGCCCGGTTGCGATGCAGTCAAAGACCTTTCCTTTCCCGGTGGTGACGAGTTCGCCGGGCACTGCCCTGTCGTTTGCCCAGCGCCCGCCCCGGCCGGCTCAGCGCCGATCGTCGGAGAACACCAGCCGGCGGGCGATGACGTCCTCGGCGATGTCGAGAATCGGACGGTGTGCGGCGAAAGCGGCAGCCCGGAGTTGCGCCAACGCCTCGGGGATGGTGACGCCCAGCTGCACAGCGATCATTCCGGTTGCCTGCGGGATCTCGGCACGCCCGAACAACGGCACGGGAGTCGCGCCACCGGAGTCGATCCGGCGATCGCGGCCGGTGAGGTCGTCGAGCACCGCACTGACCAACTCGTCCACGCTGTGCACTGCGATCGCCGTGTCCCGCTCGCTCAGCGCGCCAGGTTCGCTGCGGCACAGCTCGACGGTGCCGAACGGCGCGGTGCCGACCTGGAGTGGGAACGCGAACGCCGCGAAGGCGCCGGCCTGGGTGGCCTCGTGGGGTGAACCCCGGCCATCGGGCGAAGGCCTCCGCGCCGCCCAAGTCGGGCACCAGGACGGGTTCGCGAAGCCGGAAGGCGTCCAGGAACGGGCCCTCGCCGAGGGTGAACTGAAGGTCGTCGAGCTGGGCGACCACATCGCCGGTGGCGCGCACCAGTTGGGTGTTGTCCGGCCCACTGCGGACCACGATCGATCCGCCGTTCACCGGCAGCAGTTCGGCGAACCGGTCGGCGAGGTGCAAAGTAGGTGAGATGTCCCGGTCGGCAAGCGTTCCCTCGCCGCCGGTGACCCCTTCCTCTGTGGCTTCCAATGGTTCCCCACTTCTGTGGTGTGTTTGCTGGCAGTACCCCCGATTCAACTCTTGTCGCCGCAGCCGATGCCAGTGCTCCGCCCGCCGGTGTAGTTTCGGATCGTGTCCGACCAGCCAGCCGACAGAGTGGCGAACCTGCTCGGCGCACTGTCCCTCGCGTTGGCCGATCAGATCCGGGATGCGGCGGAACGGGCAGCAGGGGTCAGCGATGCGGCGCCCGCGGCGCTCGTCTCACTGCGCGAGTCGCCGAGCGAGAGGACCATCGAGGATCTCCGCAACCTGGTGGGCCTGACCCATTCCGGCGGAGTGCGGTTGGTCGACAGGCTCAGTGAGCTCGGGTACGTCACTCGCCGGGTGCGACCGCCCGGCCGTTCGGTTGTGGTCACCCTCACCCAGGAGGGTGCGGACGCCGCCGACCGCATCGAGCGCGCCAGGGCAGAGGTCCTGGGCCGAGCCATAGCAGTATTCCGGTGACGTCGAAGGCACGTCTGCGACGGTGTCGTTGATGTCGTACAACGCCGATGGCGGCAGCGCCGCATTTGTCGGCCTGGAGCGGATCGAGGGCAAGGTCGGCGGGCATCGGGGAACGCTTGTGCTGCAACACGTCGGGGAGTTCCGGGACGGCTCCGCGAAGGCCACCCTGACGGTCGTCGGCGGCACGGATGAACTCGGTCAGGTCACCGGCAGCGGCGATTTCCTCGCCGACCCGGCGGGCTCCATCAGCCTGTCCTTGGTCGTCTGACCGCCAATCCCCCGTCAGCCGTCCGTGTCCGCAAGGAAGTAGGTCGCCAACCCGGCGGCGAGCGCGGCAACCACCGGGGCGACCACTGCCGGCAGGACGATCTTGGACATCACCACGGAGAAGTTGACCCCGGACGCGCCCGCGCCGATCAGCACCGCGCCGATCAGGCCGCCGAAGAGCGCGTGCGACGAGCTGGAGGGCAACCCGAAGAGCCAGGTCAGCAGGTTCCACAGGATCGCGCCCACCAGCCCGGCGAAGATCATCGTCGGGGTGACGAGCGCGTCGTTGACGATCCCACCCGAGATGGTCTTGGCGACGCCGTCGAAAGGAACGCACCGGCGACATTCAGCACAGCCGCGATGAGCACTGCCACCTTCGGCTTCAGCGCGCCCGTCGCGACCGAGGTGGCCATGGCGTTCGCGCTGTGGTGAAAGCCGTTGGTGAAATCGAAGAACAGCGCGGTGACGATCACCAAAGAAACCAGGAAAAGTGTCGTTGACATGGTCCGAGTCTCCGAGGACGCGGGTGGCTGAACGGCCGGTGAGCGTTTGCGCGCTCGAGTTGCTGGATCAGCAGAACAGCAATAGCGAGGGGACGTTAGGCCCGGTTGGTGAACACCGGGTGAACCCGCGGCAGCGTCGCGGTTCTCATTTCCCGCAGAGACTGGCGGGGGGGCCGATCCAGCGGATGCGACCCCCGTCCGCCGGTGGCAGGGTCTGCTTCCCGATGTTCTGTACCGTTGCGCGTTGTGGCACTCGACGAGGCGACCAAAAAGATCTACCGGCGCACCGATTCCGCAACTCTCGTGGGATTGCTGCCCGAGCTCCGTCGTCTGAACAAGGGTGCCCAGAAAGAGCGGGAACGGCTTGATCGCGCGAACGTCACCAATGGTGACGGCGAGGAGAGCGGTTCGCCCGTCACCGGATTCGACGAACAGTTCTCGGCCGATCTGGGCGCCTATGTCACGGCGGCGAATGATCGGGAAGTGTGGATCCGCGCTGAGCTGAAGCGACGAGGGTTGCTGCCGCTGTGGCCGGGAGAGCAGGAGCACCTCGACGACGACGCCTGAGGGTCGACGGACATCGGCGGATCGGTTCACGCTCACCCTTGCTATGTCCCGGCCGGGTGACCGGGACAATGGACGGGTGCACATAACACTCCCGTCGCCTGCCCACACGGGCCGGACGACCGATACCCGCCCGGGACTCGGTCGATGACTGGGCCGGAGACCGGAACGTCCGGCGGTGGACCCGCTGTCTCGACCCCGTCGGCTCGTTCCGCTGCAACGTTGCGGACCTGGCGACGCCGACTGGCCGACGAGCACGCGGAGTCCACGCTCTACCGACGGCTCGCCGATCGCAGATCAGGCGAAGAGCGGGCGATCCTGCTCGAACTCGCCGACGCCGAGGGGCGGCACGCCGCGCATTGGGAGGCCCTTCTCGGCGAAGACGTCGGGCGCAAGCGCCGGGCCAGTCTTCGGATCGGCCTGCTGGCGTGGTTGGCCGGCCGGTTCGGATCAGTCTTCGTCCTCGCACTGGCCCAGCGTGCCGAGAGCCGTTCGCCCTACGAAGAGGACGCGGACGCGACCAGGAGCATGGCCGCCGACGAGCGGGTGCACGAAGAGGTGCTGCGCGGGCTGGCCGCGCGCGGTAGGGCCCGGGTGTCCGGCACCTTCAGGGCCGCGGTGTTCGGCGCCAACGACGGCCTGGTCAGCAACCTGTCGCTGGTGCTCGGCGTCAGCGGCGCAGGCGTCGCCACGAGCACGGTCCTGCTCACCGGCCTTGCCGGACTGTTGGCCGGCGCGCTGTCGATGGGTGCCGGGGAATACGTCTCCGTGCGCTCGCAGCGGGAACTGCTCGCGGCATCGATTCCCGGAACCGCCGCACAGTCGGCGCTCCCCCATCTGGACGTCGACGCCAACGAGTTGGCGCTGGTGTACCGCGCCCGCGGGATGACGGTGGACGAGGCCCGAACGCATGCGAACGACGCGCTACGGGTTTATCCGGCGGAACTGGAGCCGGACACCCTCGTCGACGACGGGCACGACGTGGTGGGGACCGGTCTGGGTGCCGCGGTGTCGAGCTTCTGCTTCTTCGCCTCGGGCGCCGCCATTCCGGTGCTGCCGTTCCTGTTCGGCTTCTCCGAGCGCACGTCGTTGATCGTCGCCGTCGTCCTGGTCGGACTGGCGCTGATGCTGACGGGCGCGATCGTCGGCGTGCTGTCGGGCGGCCCGCCCCTGCGGCGCGCACTGCGACAACTGGCGATCGGGCTCGGCGCGGCCGCCGCCACCTACCTGCTCGGCTCGATCTTCGGCGCAACCCTGGGCTGACCCTCCCGACCAAATCGGGAGGGCGAAGCGCAGCGGAGCAGCTGCAGTTATTCAGTTATTGAGGTTTCCACCCGGCGAAGCCGGGCGTCACCTACTCGCGGCAGCGAGCGAGAGCCAGTGATGGAGCCGGACGGTGCCGCCCTCGGGGCGCGATCGCACTTGAACGAGGTCACACAAGGCATTTGCCAGCCGGATGCCGCGTTCCCGCCGATCTGGAGCGATCACCGCGGACCGGCCGATCATGGGATTGTCCAAAGTTGCTGCGCCGGCGATGTCGCAGATCACCGCGCCGGGCTCGGCCCAGAGCCGGATCCGCGCAGGGCCACGGACGCCGAACGCGGTGGTGCTGATCTCGTTGACTGCAACGGCCAGTCCGGCGGCCCGGTCGGCAGGCAACCCGGCCGCCTCCGCGCCGCACTGGATGCGGCCGATGTGCCGCTGGCGGCACCCATCGAACTGGATGGTCGTCGGGTGCGTCAGCGGGTCCGGAAGGGCCGCGGCGAACATGCTGTCGATCAGGTCACCGCCGCCGTACTCGGCGCTCAGGTAATTGGACCCGCGCTCGGTGACGACAGAATGGCTGCGCCGGGCCTCGTGAAGGATGCCGCCGTCCAATGTCGCGGTGTCGTAGGGGCAGATCAGCCAGAGCGGGGTCTGTGCTGACACGGCTACATTGAGCAGCGCCTCGTGGAATTGGCATTCGACGATCTCCGCGTCCCGTCGGCCTACCCAGATGGGCTCACCGACTCCCCGGATCGGCCGTCCGCCGTGCCGGGCGGTGAACTCACGCCAGGCCGGAATGATCCGCGCCG
>JBBQJM010000097.1:0-10447 GCA_038325895.1 Mycobacteriales bacterium | reverse complement strand
GCCGGTTGAGCCCGGACGAGGTGGCCCGTTACCTGTTCCGCCGGGTGGTGTCCTGGGGACGGTCGTCGAACGTCTTTCTGCGCAACGGTTCCCGGCTTTACCTGGATGTCGGCTCGCACCCCGAGTACGCCACGGCCGAATGCGACGACCTGCCGACGCTGATCGCGCACGACAAGGCGGGCGAGCGCATCCTGCAGGACCTGGTGGTGGACGCCGAGGCCCGGCTCGCAGAGGAGGGCATCGGCGGGGACATCTACCTGTTCAAGAACAACACCGACTCCGCCGGCAACTCCTATGGCTGCCACGAGAACTTCCTGATCGCCAGGGGCGGCGAATTCGCCAAGATCGCGGACGGGCTGATCCCGTTCCTGGTCACCCGGCAGCTGATCGCCGGCGCCGGGAAGGTGCTGCAGTCCCCGCGCGGAGCGTCGTACTGCCTGTCGCAGCGGGCCGACCACATCTGGGAGGGCGTGTCCAGCGCGACCACCAGGTCCCGGCCGATCATCAACACCCGCGACGAGCCGCACGCCGACGCGGAGCGGTACCGGCGCTTGCACGTCATCGTCGGCGACTCCAACATGAGCGAGACCACCACGCTGCTCAAGGTGGGCAGTGCCACGCTGGTGCTGGAGATGATCGAGGCCGGGGTGCCGTTGCGGGACTTCACCTTCGAGAACCCCATCAGGGCGATCCGGGAGATCTCGCACGACATCACCGGCCGCCGTCCGGTCCGGCTGGCCGGCGGTGGCGACATCTCCGCGCTGGACGCGCAGATCGATTTCCACGAACGAGCCGTCGAGTTCGTCGGCCGTCGCGGCACCGACCCGGTCACCGAACGGGTGCTCGACCTGTGGAGCCGGACGCTGAAGGCGGTGCAGTCCCAGGACCTGTCCGCGGTGGACACCGAGATCGACTGGGTGATCAAGAAGAAGCTGATCGACGCGTACGCGGCCAGGGCCGGGCTGGACATGACCCACCCACGGATCGCGCAGATCGACCTGACCTACCACGACGTCCGAGCCGGTCGGGGGCTGCATTCCCTGCTGGTGGCCAAGGGCCGCGCAGCGCAGGTGGTCACCGAGGATCGGATCATCGAGGCCACCACGGTGCCGCCGCAGACGACGCGGGCCAGGCTCCGCGGGGAGTTCGTGGCGGCGGCCCAGGACGCCGGGCGCGATTACACGGTGGACTGGGTACACCTCAAACTCAACGACCAGGCCCAGCGCACGGTGCTGCTGAAGGACCCGTTCCGGGCCACCGACGACCGGGTGACAAGGCTGATCGAGGCCATGTAGCCGTGGCGATATCGACCGGCCCGGTGCCCTGACCTGCCGTGCGACGGATCGGCCGCCGCGATATGACAGGCTGGACGGCGTGGCGACGGCGAAGGCGGAACGGCTGCTGAACCTGGTGATCGCCCTGGTCAACTCCCCGCGGTACCGGACCGCGGCGTGGATCAGGGACAAGGTCGCCGGGTACGCCGACGCGCCCTCGGACGAGGCCTTCTTCCGCACCTTCGAGCAGGACAAGCAGGAACTGCGACACCTCGGCATTCCGTTGCAGACTCCGTCGACGGGGGAGGACGGTTATCGCATCCCGCCGGTCGAGTTCGCGCTGCCGCAGCTGTCGTTCACCCCGGCGGAGGCGGCCGCGTTGGCGTTGGCCGGCCGGTTGTGGGAAACCACCGCGCTGGACAGGGCCGGGTCCGGTGCCCTTCGGAAGATCCGGGACGCCGCCGGTGACGGCACGCCGGGTCTGGACGGATCGCCCAGAGCTGGTCTGCCGGCGAACGCCGAGCATCAGGACACCGCCGAACCGTCCGCGGCCACCCTGCTGCAGCCACGGGTGCGCACCGGTGACCCCGCGTTCGCGCCCCTGTATGCCGCGGTCAGGGCCCGGCGGGCCGTCGTGTTCGACTATCGCAAGGACCCGACCGGGCCGGCGGAACCGCGGTCGGTGCAGCCCTGGGGGCTGGTGTCGTTCCGGGGCCGCTGGTACCTGGTCGGCCATGACGATCACCGGGGCGAGCAGCGGACCTTCCGGTTGTCCAGGATCGACGGGCAGGTCAGGACCGTCGGCCGGGCCGGCACGGTCCGGCCACCGGCCGGTATCGACCTGTTGGCCGAGGTGGCGAACACCGTCGAGCGGCCCTCCGATCGCACCGCCACCGTCCGGATGCGCTCCGGTCGCGGAGCGGGTCTGCGCCGGACGGCCATCAGCTCGGTGGAAGACCGGGACGCCCTCGGCTGGGACCGGGTGACGATCCCGCTGGGCGGCCTGTGGGACACCGCGCGGCGGATCGCCGAGCAAGGTCCCGACGCGGTCGTCGAGGAACCGGCGGACCTGGTGACCGCCGTCGTCCGGTTGCTGACCGGCACCAGGCAGGCCATGGCCGGCGCCGCCGGCCGAATTCCGCAACAGGGCGGCGACGCGCTCGACGCCGAGCCCCGGCTGGCCCCGTTACCTGGTGCCGAACACTCGGCGCACCATGACCCCGCGGGTCTGGGGTGGCCGTCATGAGCGAGACCGCCACCGACCGACTGGCCCGGATGCTTGCCCTGGTGCCCTACATCTCGCGTCGTCCCGGTGTCGCCATCGCAGAGTTGGCCGGTGAGTTCGGCGTCAGTACCGCACAGATCAGCTCGGACCTCGATCTGCTGATGGTGTGCGGGCTTCCCGGGTACTACCCGGATGACCTCATCGACGTGGTGCTGGACGACGACGGCGGCACCGTCGCCATTGCCTTCGACGCCGGCATCGAGCGGCCCGTCCGGCTCACCGGCGACGAGGCGTTCGCGCTGACCATCGCGTTGCGGGCGCTCGCCGAACTGCCGGGCCTGGTGGACGCCGCAGCGGTGCATTCCGCGCTGGCGAAGCTGGAGCACGGTCCCGCCGAAGCGGTCCGGGTCGCCGCCGCCGATCCGGCCCCCGCGCTCGGTGCCGTGCGGGAGGCGCTCGACCGGTCCCGCCGGTTGTGGATCCGCTACTACACGGCCTCGCGCGACGCCGTCACCGAACGCACCGTGGATCCGTTGCGGCTGCTGGTCACCGACGGGCACGCCTACCTCGAGGCCTACTGCAACCTCGCCGGGTCGATCCGGCATTTCCGGGTCGACCGGATCGAGGAGGTGCGTGTGCTGGACGAGCCGGCGCAGCCCACCCTGTGGGTGGACTCCGAGGTTCCGGACCGGATCTTCCATCCCGACCTGCAGATCCCGCCGATCACCCTGCGGCTGTCCCGTGGGGCACGCTGGGTCGCCGAGTACTACCCGATGGAGGACAGCGTCGAGGTCGCCGACCCACCCGGCGGTCTGCGGGTGCGGATGCGCGCCGCCCGTGAGGAGTGGTTAGCCCGGCTGGTGCTGTCGCTCGGTGGTGATGCGGTGATCGAGGACGCGCCCGGACTGGCCGCGCTCGTTGCCCGGCGGGCGGCCGAGGCGTTGACCGCCTACCCGGCCGATGTGGTGGCTTCGGCCGCGCAGAGCGGGAACTGAGCGTCTGCGGGCCGACCAGCGGGCCTGATCGAACCGAGGCGTCCGAACAGTCGCTCTGCGTAGGATCGGGCCGAGGACAGAATCCTGCTCCGCGGGCAGTCAGCGAGTCCAGCAGTCACGAACCACCGGAACAGTCCGGGAACACCGGCCCAGGACCAGCCAAGGAGTGACGCCGTGCCACTGCGGATACCCCGGCTGCGCCGCAAGAAGGAGGAGAAGTCGCCGGACGGCACGATGTCGTTGATGGAGCACCTGTACGAGCTCCGGCGGCGATTGTTCTTCGCGGTGCTCGGGATTTTCCTCGGCACCGTCGTCGGCTTCATCTGGTTCGGCCACGGTATCCCGGTGATCGGGCTGCCCAGTCTCTCGGAGATCCTGACCGGGCCGTACTGCGCGGTGCCGCCGACCGAGCGGGTCCAGCTCGGTCCCGGTGACGGGTGCAAACTGCTGGCCACCGGCCCGTTCTCGGCGCTGGAGCTGCAACTGAAGTCCGCGCTGATCGCGGGTGCGGTGCTGTCGAGCCCGGTGTGGTTGTACCAGCTGTGGGCGTTCGTCACCCCGGCGCTCTATTCCAAGGAACGCAAGTACGCGATCATCTTCGTCAGCTGCGGGGGGGTGCTGTTCGCCCTCGGCGCCGTCCTCGCCTACGTCGTCATCCGCGAGGGCCTGACGGTCCTGCTCGGTTTCGGCGGGGACGCCACCATCGCAGCGCTGTCTCCGGACAGCTACTTTTCCTTCCTGATCGCCATGCTGATCATCTTCGGCGTTTCCTTCGAGCTGCCGTTGCTGCTGATCATGCTCAATCAGATCGGCATGGTGTCCGGTGTAAAGCTGGCGAAATGGCGCCGGTACTCGATCTTCGGGATGGTCGTCTTCGCCGGCGTGGTGGTGCCGGGCAACGATCCGATCACCATGGGTGCGTTGGCGATAGCGCTCTGCCTGCTGTACGAGGTGTCGGTGCAGGTCACCAGGATTCACGACAAGCGCAAGGCCAAGCGGCTGGCCGCCGACGGGCTGAGCAAGCTGTCCGACGACGAGGCGTCTCCCCTGCCGGACGCCGTCGGCGGGACGGGTGTGGCTCAACCGGTCGCCGCAGCAGGCCCGGTGCCCGACCCGTTGCCACTGGCCGAAACGCTGCCCCGGCCGCCGGCTCAGGACTTTGGCGACGCAACCTGAGGGCCTGCGCCGGCGGACCCGGCGCCGGTCCCGGCGCTCGGCGTACCCGCGCCCGACGCGGCCGCTGAGGCGGTTCCCGGCGGGACCGGTACCGCGGTCGCGGTCGGGTCCGGCGGCGGGGCCAGCCAGATGGACAGCATGTAGCTCACCACGACCGCGACGATGACGACCGGCATGACGGCCAGCCCGTCCGAACCGAGCAGCAGGGTGGCCAACAGCACCGACGTCAGCGGCAGCCGCAGCATGCAGGCGCACATCGCGCCGATGCCCATGGCCACTGCCGGCACCAGCGAAACGTTGGCCACAGTGGACAGCAGCAGGCCGATGGTGGCGCCCAGGAACATCGACGGGAACACCGGGCCGCCGCGGAAACCGGCCAGCGAGATGCCGTACCCCAGCCCCTTGCAGATCAGCAGCAGCGCCAGCGCGCCCCAGGTGTAGTCGGCGTGGTTGGCGATCAGCACCGGTAGGTCGTTCTCGCCGGAGAACAGCACGTCGGCCGTGGGGTGACCGGTGCTCTGCGAGTACAGGATCGCCAGGCCGGCGATGACGATGCCGGCCACCGGGGTGAGCAGCAGCAGGTTGCGTTGCAGCAGCGGCCGGATCGCCAGGCCCAACCGGCGAATCGCGGTGCCGACCACCGCGGCGGCGACGCCGATGACGATGGCCCACAGGAAATCCACCACGTCCGGTGCGTCGAAGGTGGGCAGGCCCGGAATCGCCAGCGACACCGCGCCCAGGCCGACCAGCGAGTCGACGCCGATGAACACCAGCGCGCCGATACCGGAAGCCAGCAGGCCCGGCATCAGCACCACCGTGCCGATGGCGCCGGACAGCCCGATCGCTTCCATCAGCAGGAACGCGCCCAGCAGTGGGGAACCCAGCAGCGCGCTGATCGCCGCGAAGCTGCCCGCCGCGCCGATCACCATGATCGCCTGCTGCGGCGCGTCCTTCTTCACCAGCCGGACGACCAGCACGGCGACCCCACCGCCGAGCGCGATCAACGGAGCCTCGGGACCGATCACCGCACCGAGGCCGAGCGACGCCAGCGCGGCCAGCAGGATCCCGGGCAGCTGGGATCCGGTCGCGACGCCGCCGGCATGGAAGCCGTCGGCGGGGGAGTGACCACCGGCACCCGGGAAGTACTTGATGATCACCCCGACGAGCAGGCCGGCGACGACCAGCGGTGGAACCGGCCACCAGACGGGCGGCTCGGCGAAGCCCATCCCGGACGGCAGGTCGGTGTAGACCCAGGTCTGGATCGAGTTGACCAGCCAGAGGAAACCGGCCGCGACGAGGGCGATCGGCACCCCGAGGATCGCCGCGAACACCAGCAGCACCACGTACTGCCGGGTCCGCAGCACCGCGAAGGGGTTGACCGTGGCAGCCTGGGTCATGGTGGTCCTCCGGTCGTGGAACGGGCGCGGGCGAGGCGACGCAGCGCAAGCACCGGTGATCGCCCAGCCACCGATCCCACCGGGCGCCGTAGGTCCGCACATCAACCCCGGTGGATGAACCGTAGGTGGTTCGTCCCGTTGGGGCGATGCCAGCCGATGCCCAGAAGGGTCTGATGAGCTGCAGGCCGCCGACGTCCAAAAGGGTCGATGCGGTCACATCACCCCGACAGGAGCTGCAGCATGGCCGCGAAGACAGTCGCCCATCCCAGCGTTGCCGATCGGCGCGCGAAGGGCGCCGATGCCCGGATCGCGACACCACCGTCGAATCACACGGGCTGGGTGCCGGCGGCGGATCGAGGGGATCCGGTCGCTCTGCTGGAGGCGCAGAACGTCACCAGAGAGCAGGACCTGGTACCCGTCCGGCACGGCCGGATGGCGGTGTCCCCCTTCACCTTCTATCGCGGCGCCGCGAAGATCATGGCCCACGACCTGGCCGGGACACCCGTCGCTGGGTTGGAGGCGCAGCTCTGTGGTGACGCGCACCTGTCCAATTTCGGTGCGTTTGCCTCGCCCGAGCGCAAGCTGGTGTTCGACCTCAACGACTTCGACGAAACCCTCCCTGGACCGTTCGAATGGGACGTCAAGCGGATGGCGGCGAGCTTCACCATTGCCGCGCGAAACAACGGGCTGACGCCGGCCGAAGCCAGGGAAGCCACCCTGTCCTCAGTCCGGGCGTACCGCCAGTCGATGGCCGAGTTCGCGGAGATGCGCACCATGGACCTGTGGTACACGCACATGTCCGAGGACGACCTCCGCGCAGGCCTCGGCAAGATCACCGCTGCGTTCGGCGGTGGCTCCAAGACGGCCAAGGGCAAGGCGGCCAAGGGTGCCAAGGGGGTCAAGGACGGCAAAGCCAAGTCCGGTAAGGGAATCTCGGCCGAGGAAGCGGCTACCCTCAAGGCCGCGCAGCGGGCGGACAAGGCCTTGCAGAAGGCACACACCCGGGACAGCCTGCAGGCGTTGTCCAAGCTCGGAGAGGTGGTGGACGGTCACTACCGGATCAAGAGCCAGCCACCCGTCGTGGTGCCACTGCGCGACATCGGCCTGGCGAACAACATGTCGGCCGAGGAGATCGAGCACGTCATCCGTGAGCAGTTCCGCGAGTACCGGTCGACGCTGCAGGACGACCGCAGGCACCTGCTCGAACGGTTCGAGATCATCGACGTCGCGCGCAAGGTGGTCGGCGTCGGCAGCGTCGGAACCCGCGGATTCATCGCCCTGCTGCAGGGCCGTGACGAGCAGGATCCGCTGTTCCTCCAGGTGAAGGAGGCCACCAGGTCGGTGCTCGAGGATCACCTGCCGAAGAGCCGATATCACAACCCGGGGGAGCGCGTCGTCCAGGGCCAACGGGCGATGCAAGCGGCCAGCGACATCTACCTGGGCTGGACGAAGGGCGTCCAGGAGGATCGCTACTTCTACTGGCGGCAGTTGCGTGACATGAAGGCGTCGGCCGTCGTCGAGGGCATGTCGGCCTTCGTGCTGAGCTTCTACGGCACACTGTGCGGCTGGACGCTGGCCCGCGCGCACGCCCGCACCGGGGACTCGGTGGCGTTGGCCGAGTACCTGGGCCAGGAGGACAGCTTCGATGAGGCGATCACCGACTTCTCCGAGCGATACGCCGACCAGAACGAGAAGGACTACCAGCTGTTCACCGAGGCCATCGCGTCCGGGCGGCTGGAGGCGATCACCGGGATCTGACGGGCGGGCGGAGAACCCGCCCCGGGGCCCTGTTCACTCACTGTCCTGCTGACTTGCCGTGCTGACGTGCCGTGCTCACTGTCCGCCGACCGCACCTCACCCGCAGCGGACTACCCGCCGCGGGTGAGGCGGTGGTCCCCGGGTGATGGCATCGTCCGGGGTCGACATCGTCGGCGAAAGGACAGCATCATGCCGGTTCTCGGTGCCCCACGTTCGACCAGGGCCACCAAGGCGGTCCGCACCTCACCGCCGGTGGCGTCCGCTTCGGCCGTCCCGGGGGTGACAGCAACGCTGTCACCCGGGGACGAGGCGGATCGGGTGGTCTGCCGGGTAGCCGGCCTTGACCACTGGCCGGCGTCGTCGAGCTTCGCACCACCGACGCCCAGGGTCGGGATGGTGCGGCGGTCGGCACTGCTCCGCCAGTTGACCGGCTCGGGCGTCTTCCCTGTCGTGCTACTGAACGCGCCCGCGGGGTACGGCAAGACGACCGTGCTGGCGCAGTGGGCGGCGGCCGACCCGCGCCCGTTCGCTTGGTTGACCGTCGACGAAGAGCGCAACGATGCCGAGTGGTTGAAGCGCGACATCGAGAGGGCGATCGCCTCGTTGCGACGCCGGCCGGCGGACACAGTCGGCTCAGCCTCGCAGACCAGCTCCGGGCCGAACCCGGCTCAGCATCCCGGGCAGCAGTCCGGAGCGGTGCCGGACATGCTGGCGTCTGCGGGAGACCCGTTCGTGCTGGTGGTCGACGACGCCCAGCTGATCACGGATCCGGCAGCCCGGCGGCTGGTCGACGCCCTGATGATCGGGGTACCGAGCGGCTCGCAGGTGGTCATCTGCACCCGCGGCGCTGCCCCGACGTCCCTGAGCAGGTTGCGCGCTGACCATCGCGTTCTCGAGATCACTGCGTCCGAGCTGGCTTTCGATGCCACCGAGGCACTCGCCGGGTTGGCCGCGGCCGGCTGGAACCCCGGTTCGCCGAAAGCCGCGCAGGAGCTCGTTGAGATCTGCGAAGGGTGGCCCGCGCTGTTGGCGCTCGCCGGCACGGCCGCACACGGTGTCTCCGACCGCGGCCGACCGGCGTTCGCCGCCCGAGATAGGCGGGTGACCGAATATCTGCAGACCGAGGTGTTGTCCGGTCTCGATGAGCCCACCCTGACGTTCCTCACCCGCACCTCGATTCTCACCGATCTGTCCGGCCCGTTGTGCGACTCGGTGTGCGACACCGTTGGATCCGGGGTGCTGCTGCGCGAGCTGCACTGGGGGGCGCTGCCGATCATCCCGATGGACAACCAGGATGAGCGTTACCGCTACCACCCGTTGCTGCGCCAAGCGTTGCTCGCGGAGTTGGAACGCCGGGACTCGGCGATGGTCGCGGTGCTGCACCGCCGCGCGGGCCGGTGGTTCGTGGAGCGCGGCGACGTCGATGCGGCCATCAGCCATGCCCGGTTGGCCGGCGATATGAACACGCTGGGCGGACTGGTGTGGGCGCACCTGCACCGTGCGATGGCCGACGGGGGACCCGATCGGGTCCGTCGCTGGTTGGCCGGACTGACCGACGAGCAGATCCGCCGGTCGCCGGAGCTGGCCGTGGCTGCCGCGTGGCTGTCGCTGGTCACCGGTGATCTGGAGGCGATGGCCGGCTGGCACGCGGTGGCTCGGGCCGCCGACGCGGCCGGGACCGCAACCGGGGCCGGCGCCCAACTTCCCGGTGTTGCACTTCCCGGTGTGCAGCGTCCCGGTGTTGCACTCCCCGTTGTTCAACTCCCCAGTGTTCAACTCCCCAATGTTCAACTCCCCACGGACTACCGCGGAGCCGTGATGCTGCTGGCCGCGTGGCGGGGAACGGGCGGGATGCCGGAGGGGCTGCAGGCGTGCACCGACGCCTTCGAGGCGCTCCCGGCCGGTAGTCCCTGGCGCCCCGCGGCCGGTGCGCTGTCCGGCATCGCGCTGGTCCTGTCCGGGCAGGGCGGCCGGGCCTTGTCCCGGCTCAGGGAGTCCGAGGAGCTGGCGGCCGCTCTCGGTGACCACCTGGCTCGGGTCGACAGCCTGGTCGCGCTGGGCGCGCTGGCCTTCGACCGGGGTCTGTGGCGCGAGTCGGAAGACCTGGTGATGCGCGCGCAGGCCCTGATGACCACGCATCATCTGCAGGATCTGCCGACCTCGGCGTACGCCGTCAGCATGGTGGCCCTGGTGCAGGCACGGCGCGGCGAGTCCGCGGAGGCCGCACACTCCCTGGACCTGGCACACCGGCTGACCGGTGCCGTCGCCGGCCTGGCGCCGTGGATCCAGATCCAGGCCCGCGTGTTGCAGGCCAACACCAGCCTGATGCTCGGTGACGCCGCCGCCGCACGGCGGTTGACCTGCCAGGCACGCCAGCTGGCCGGCGACCGTCGGCTGCCGCCGCTGCTGTCCGCGGGTCTGGAGCAGGCAGAGCAGACACTGGCGCACCTGCCGGCGGATTCCACCTACGGGCTCACCCCGTTCACCGTCGCCGAATTGCGCATTCTGCGACTGCTGCCCACCCACCTGTCGTTTCCGGAGATGGGCGCATTGCTGTTCGTCTCCAGGCACACCGTCAAGACCCAGGCCCTGTCCACGTACCGCAAGTTGGGTGCCGCCTCG
>JBBQJM010000096.1:0-10454 GCA_038325895.1 Mycobacteriales bacterium | reverse complement strand
ATCCAGGCCGCGGTGTCGCGCGCGCTGCTCGAACTGGTCATCCCCGCGGCACGGTCCGCTGACCGGGCCGCGGCCTCCAGGCGATCGACCGCGGTTGCCCTGGAGGTCGCCACCGCACGCCGCGCCGCCGAGCGCGAGGACTGGGCGGTGCTGCACGACACGGCGGCGGCGACTCTGCTGATGGTCGGTGAGGGTGTGCCGCCGAGCGCGGATGAGCGCATTCGCCGGCAGGCGCGCCGCGACCTGCGCACCCTGGGGGTCTCCGAGAACGCCCCCGATGATTCTTCCGCTGACAAGTCCGAAGGCAGTTCTGGGCTAGTGGACGACTTGCAGCGGGTGGTCGGGGATTCGGCCCTACGAGTGGATCTGCGAATCACCGGCGCGCCGCAGGCGCCGGAGACGGTCGCGCTGGCCACCGCGCGAGCGGTGGGCGAAGCCCTCGCCAACGTTGAACGGCACGCCGGCGTGGACGCGGCGACCGTGGCAGCTCGTACCGTCGAGGGTGGTTTCGAAGTGGCCATCAGCGATGAAGGGGCAGGATTCAGCTCGATCCAAGCAGGGCGCGGGTTGAGCGAATCGGTGGTCGCCCGGATGGAGCGGGTCGGCGGGAACGTCGACATCACGTCCACGCCCGGGCACGGCACCGTGGTGATGCTGCGGTGGCGGTCGTCATGACAGATCAGCGCGGACACCGCTGGTACCTGACAGCATTCGGCATCGGCGTCTGCCTGGTTGCCGTGGTGAACACCGTGTCCACATTCCCTTTCGCCGTGGTCGGGAACCCGGCCGGTCCAGCCCTGAACGTGCTCTGCCTCGCGGTCTTCCTGGCGGCCACGGGCGCCTCCGCGCTACGCATCGTGCGCGGTAACCAATGGCGCGTGCTGGCCGCGGCGTGGATCGCCGCGATACTGACCACCTCGGCGCTACTCCGCTCCGCTCTGCCGCCTGACCAGATCGCCTCGATCCCGGACTGGTCGACCGGTCCGCTCGGTTTCGTGGCCCTGGCGGTGCTGCTCGGCCAGCGGGTGATCTTCATGGTCGGGGTGCAGCTGACCAATGTGCTGATCGGGTTCGCCTGCCTGCTCGCTGCCGGCCTGCCGGACATCGAGACCCTCATCCGGTTCGGTTCCAACGCGGTCGGCATCTCGGTCTTCCAGATCGCCGGCGCATTGTTCTACCGCCAGTTGGCACGGGTGGCGACCGCGGCCGAACGGGACCAGCGGATCAGGCAGGACCTGGACGCGCGGGACGGCACGGCCACCCAGCTCGCGGCCGACCGAGCGCAACGTTCCGGCGCGATCGAGTCGACCATCGTGCCGCTGCTGCGCGCCATCGCCGACGGCAGCGCGGACGCGCAGGCCCCCCTGGTGCGCACCGCCGCCCGGGTGGAATCGGCCCGGATGCGGCGGCTGTTCGCGGAGATCGATGCCGTCGACGACCCGATGCTGCACGAGGTCAGGGCGTCCATCCACGCCGTCGAGCGACTCGGTGTCGCGGTCGTGCTGGAAACCCGCGGGCAGGTTCCACCGCTGCCGGTGCCGCTGCGTCGGGCCCTGCTGGAGACGCCGATGTCGACACTGGCCAGTGCCATTTCCTCGGCGCGCGTAGTGATCATCGCGGACGACGGTTCCGTATCGGTCAGCGTCGTGACGGACGGGCCGCCCGGCCCGGTGCAACCGGACGGTGCTCGGTGGCAGGTGCAGACCAGCACGACGACGGCGCCGGAAGTGACCTGGACGCAGTCCACGTGGACCCGATCCGAGGAGGCCCAAGCGTGACCGAGCCGATCAGTGGGCCCACCAGCGAGCCCGTCGCCGAGCCGATCAATGGGCCGATCAAAGGGCCCGCCAGCGAGCCCGTCGCTGGGCCGATCAATGGGCCGATCAGGGTGGCCGTCATCGACGACCATGACGTGGTGCACGCCGGGATCGAGGCCTGGTGCCGCGACGCGGACCCGCCGATCACCGTCACCAGGTCCTACACCGATCCTGCCGAGTTCGATCCCGCCGCCTCGACCGGGGTCGACGTCGTCGTGCTCGACCTGCAGTTCCAGGAAGGCCGGTCCGGACTGGACGTGCTGCGCCGCCTCGTGGCCGCCGGGCTACGCGTGGTGGTGTACACCATGAGCACGGACGCCACCACGGTGCTGACCTGCCTGGACTACGGCGCGGCCTGCTTCCTGACCAAGTCGGAGGGCAAGCGACACCTGGTGGCGGCGATCCAGGCCGCGGCCGCGAACACGCCGTACCTCGGTCCGACGATGGCCGGCGCGATGGCCGATGACCGCCGCGACGAACGGCCCGTGCTCTCCCCCAGGGAGCAGGAGGTGCTGTTGCATTGGTTCCGCACCGACTCCAAGAACCTCGTCGCCAGCGCGCTGTACATCAGTACCGCCACGGTGAACACCCACCTGGCCCGGGTGCGCACGAAGTACGCCGCGGTGGGACGGCCTGCCACCACCAAGGCCGCGCTGATCGCGCGGGCCCTGCAGGACGGCCTGATCACGCTGGACGATGTGTGATCAGCACGGGCGTGCTGAGGAGGACGTGATCACGAGTTGATCACCGCTGGTGCGGGTTCGGCCGGATTGCGGATGATCGGATCGTTCAATCCGGCCCGATCATCCGCGGTGAGCGCGCGAGCTCCCTTGCGCGGTCAGTGCAGGTCTCCTAGACCCGGGTCATCACCTTGGACGGCCCGCGGTGCGCCAGCTGGCTCTTGGTCGGCTTCGGCCGGATCGGCCACCAGGTGAACCAGCCCATGTCGATTGCCAGCGCGGGCACCAACAGCGTTCGCACGACGAAAGTGTCCAGCAGCACGCCGAACGCGACGATGAACGCGATCTGGGCCAGGAACAGGATCGGGATGACGGCCAGCGCCGCGAACGTCGCGGCCAGCACCAGGCCGGCGCTGGTGATCACCCCGCCGGTCACCCGCAGCCCGCGCATCACGCCGTCGTGCGGGCCGTAGAAAGCGACCTCCTCTCTGGCCCGGGTCATCAGAAAGATCGAGTAGTCGATACCCAGGGCGACCAGGAAGACGAATGCGAACAACGGCACGGCGGGATCGGCGCCGGGGAAGTCGAAGACGTGATTGAACATCAGTGCCGAGACGCCCAGCGCGGCACCGAAGGACAGCACGGTGGCCACGGTCAGCAGGAGCGCCGCGATCAGCGACCGGAGCAGCAGGATCAGCACCAGCAGCACGGCGAGCAGCACGGCGGGGATGATCACCTTGAGATCTCGTGCCGAGGTGTCCACGGTGTCGATCTGGATGGCGGTGTTCCCACCGACCAGGATCTGGCTGCCGTATTCGGGGATGGCATGCACGGCGTCGCGCACCGCGCGCACGGTGTTCTGGCCGTCCTCGGAGTCCGACGTCGCCGTCAACGTCGCCTGGACCTGGACCAATCCGTCCACCACCTTGGGCGGCGCACTGGACGACGGCCGGCCGCCGGCGGTCTCGGTCACCAAGGTCGGCGCGCCGGAAATGCCGTCGATACCGGCGACCGTGCTCACCACCTGATCGGCGGCAGCCTCGGGCGCGATGATGACGACCGGGTTCCCCGAGCCGCCCGGGAAGTGATCGCTGAGCGCCTGGGTGCCGGAAATCGAGTCAACGTCGGTCAGGAACACGTCTGTCTGCGCCGTGCCGGAGGCCTTCAGCGTCGGGACGAACAGGCAGGCGATCGCCAGGCCGGCGGCGGTGATCAGCCAGATGCGCCGGGGATGGCGGGCGACGGTGACCGACACCCGCGCCCAGATCCCGCCCTTCTTGCCGGTCCGGACGTCCAGGTCGTCGTGCGTACCGGTGGCCTCGTGCTGCGGGGTGTGCTCGCTGGAATCGTGCTCGGCGCGCGCACCTGAGACCTCATGCTTGCCGGGCGAGGCCACATGCCGTAGGTGGTGGCTCACCAGATGCGGGATCCGCGGCCAGAACAGCCAGCGGCCGGCCATCAGCAGGGCCGGCAGCAAGGTCAGTGCGGCCACGAACGCCGACGCGATGCCGATCGCGCCGACCGGCCCGAGCCCACGGTTGGAGTTCAGGTCGGAGAGCAGCAGGCAGAGCAGGCCGATGATCACCGTGCCGGCGCTCGCCGCGATCGGTTCGACGCACGCCCGCCAGGCCCGCGCCATCGCGGTGTACTTGGATTCGACGTTGGTCAGTTCCTCGCGATAGCGGGAAACCAGCAGCAACGCGTAGTCCGTGGCGGCACCGACCACCAGGATGAACAGGATGCCCTGGCTCTGGCCGTTCAACGGAATGACGTCGTTCTTGGCCAGCAGGTACACCACCCCGCCTGCCATCGCCAGCGCGCTGATCGAGGTGAACAACACCACGAACGGCAGCACCAACGCCCGGTAGACCAGGATCAAAATGACCAGCACGGCGGACAGCGCGACCAGCAGCAGCAGGCCGTCGATGCCGGCGAACGCAGCGCCGAGGTCGGCGATCAGGCCCGCCGGGCCGGCGATGTGCACCTCGGCGCCGGCGGCGTCCGCCTCGGCGGCCGCACGAATACCGTCCACCACGTCACCGAGCGGGTTCTTCCCCTCGGAGTCGACCGTCGTCACCTTGTCCGCGGACAGCGGGACCACGATCAGCGCCGCCTGCCCGTCCTGCGAGGGGACCAGCGGGATCGGCACCGGCTGGCCCGGAACCGGGCTGTCGACCAGGTAGTCGCCGATGGTGCCCAGGGCCGGCTTCTCCGGGTTGGCCGGCTGCGCGGCCAGGGTCTGCGCGAACGAGTTCCAGGACGCCAACTGGTCGGGGGCAGCCGCGCCGCCGGCGGTCTCGAAGATGACAAAGGCAGGCAGGGCGCCGGAATCCTCGAAGGTCGCTGCGGCATTGGCCGCCTGCACCGATTCGGCCGCGCCGGGCAGGAACGACTCCTGGTCGTTGGACTGCACCGTGGACAGCGACCCGATGGCCGGCCCACCGAGGCCGGCGATGGCCAGCCAGGCGACCACAACGGCGATCAGCCCGACGGCCCGAAGCACCGCCTTTCGCCGTGACGGCGGCGGCGGCGCCTGCAATGGCGATGCCGATGGCGATGGGGATGACTCGGTGATTTCGTCCGACCCGAGAGGCATGACGGGCCACATCCGTTCTGTGATGAGAGGCGTACACGGCGAGCACTGCTGCACACCAACTACCGCCCACTGACGGCCAGCGGATGCTCAGCATGCTGAGTATTCTGAAATACTGCCACATCGGCAGGCCCGGAGAGGTGCGGTCGTGACACGTCAACCCGATCGGGGTCAATGGCCCACCGGTCGGCTGTTGGCGACCGCCGCCCGTCTGGTGGAGCAGTCCTGGAACGCCCGGCTGCGCGAGCACGGTGTCAGTCACGCCGGGATGATCGTGCTGGCATCGGTGTCCGGGGGACCGGTCGGCCAACGCGAACTGGCCAGGGACCAGCACGTCACCGAGCAGACTATCGGACGCACCATCGCCCACCTGGAGTCCACCGGCCATGTTCGCCGGAGCACCGATCCTGCCGACCGGCGCCGCCGCACCGTGGAGTTGACTGCGCCCGGCGCCACCCTACTGGCCGAGATCTCCGACCACGGCGAACGGCTCACCGACGACATCCTGCGCGCTGCCGTGGTGGACATCCCACAGTTCCGGCATGCGCTGGAAGCGCTGATCCGGACCATGGATCCCGGTGCGCTGCAGCCATCCTCGGGTATCACCGAGAGCAGCGAAGACTGACGGCGAACGGGTCGAGGCCCACTCGCAGACCACCAGCTGGCCGCAGGGTATGGCGCAGCATTGTCACCCTGAGTACTGTCAGGCCATCCCGAGGTCAGGGTGCGCGCTGGAGTGAGGGGAGCAGAAATGTACTTTCTCCCCCTTGACGCGCAGCCGCCGACTTCCAGCGATCGGCGCGAGCGGGATCGACATCACCGGGATCGACGCCACGAGGACCGACGCCACGAGGACCGACGCAGCATCCTGCACCCCGTGCCGTTGATCGGCGCCTTACTGATCATGTTGGCGGCCGCCGCCGGGCTGTTCATCACCCAGACCGTCCAGGTGTCCGGCTCCGGTCCGACCGCTCTCGCGCTGGCCGCCTTCGGGGTGCTGGCGATCACCGTCGGGACGCTGCTGGTCATCGGGTCCATCTCGGGTGCGGTGGTGCCGCGTCGCCGGCTGGTGATCTCCGGACTGTTGCTGCTCAACCTGCTGCCGCTGGCCGCCGTACTGGCCTCCCCGGCCAATCCCGACGCCAGGCAACTGCTGATCTGGCTGGTCCTGCCGACCCTGATCGCGGCCGGGACGCATGACGAGCGGCAGCATCGCATCCAGCTGGGCACAGCCGGAATCGTCGCCTGCACGGTCGTTGTCGTTGCCGGCCAAGGGGTTGTCGGAACCCTCGTTGACCTCTGCGTCGCGCTCGGCGCGCTTGCGGTGCTGGATGTGCTGGTCCGCGGATTGTCACTGGCGATGGCCGCGCGGCTCGCGGAATCGCGCAGACTCTCGGTGTCCGATGTGCTGACCGGCATCCTGAACCGTCGCGGCCTGACGGCGGCGGTGCCGGATCTGGTTGCCACGGCCGAGCAGCGCGGCAGCTGCGTGGGCGTGCTGCTGGTCGACATCGACCGGTTCAAGGAGATCAACGACCGGTTCGGCCACGGGCACGGAGATCTGGTGCTGCAGCGGGTCTGTCGCAGTATCGCGAGCTGCCTGCCGGACGGCGCCCTGCTGGCCAGGACCGGCGGGGAGGAAATGGTCGTCGTCGTCGCGGGGCCCGCCGAACCGGTGGCGACGTCCATCCGCCAGGCAGTGGCCGGCGCGAGCCTGGACCCGGCGGTGACGGTGAGCATCGGCTTCGTCGAGGCCGCCCCCGTTGATTGCCGGCCGGTGCGGCGGCTGTGGGATCTGGTCGCCGCCGCCGACCGAGGACTGTACGCCGCGAAAAGTCAAGGGCGGGATCGTATCCGGCGCGGTTCGATGACGGACCGGATCCACCCAGAGCGGATTGCGCCCGACCGAGGAGAAGCAGACCTGCTGACGGCGGACCAGCGGGAGGCAGACGGGCGCGAACCTCGCCGGGTCGGCCCCGGCAGGGTGCACGACACCCTGTTCGGCTGGGCGTTGGTGGCCTTCAACCTGGCGGCGGCGCTGTCGATCGCCGACGGCCGGGTCGGTCCACCGAGCGGGCTGATGACCATGACGCTGTGGTCGGGCGTGTTCGCCGGGCTGGTCCTCGGCGTCGTCCTGCTGACACTGCGACCGAGGATCCCGCGCGCCGTGCTCGCGGTGGCCATCGTCGCGATCGACGGGTTGATCGCCATCGTCATTGCCAACGCGGCGAACCCCCACTCTCGGCAGCTCGGGCTGCTCACCGTGGTCATTCCCGCCGTCGTCGCCGCGCTCTACCTGGGCCGCTGGTTCAACGTCGGGCACCAGCTGGTGACACTCGGGTTGTGCGTGGTCGCCGCCTACCGTGCCGAGGTCGGTGCGATCAGTTGGGGGCTGGCGAGCACGCTGAGTGCGGTCGCGCTGCTCGGCTCGGCGACGCTGATCTTTCAGTTGCGCCGCAAGTACGACGCGGCACTCGCCCGGCTCCAGCGCTGGTCGACACGGGATCCGTTGACCGGCCTGATCAACCGGCGTGGCCTTGACCTCGCGTTCGGCCGGCAGGACCGGCGCCGCCCGGTGGCCGTGATTGCCCTGGACGTCGACGACTTCAAGTCGATCAACGACCGGTTCGGCCACGCCGCCGGCGACGAGGCGCTGGCCCGGCTGGCCGAGGGTCTGGCGCCGCTGACCGATCACCAGACGCTCGCGGCACGCACCGGCGGTGACGAGTTCGTCCTGGTCTCGACCGCGCTGGACAGCCGCTCCCTCGCCGACCGGCTGCACGAGGCGCTAGGCCGGCTCCCGATGGTGTTGACGGTCTCTGTCGGCCGCATCGACTTCCCCGCCGGTTCGACCGCCGGCGTTTGGGAGCTGGTGGGGCTGGCCGATCAGCGGCTCACCACGGCCAAGAGCGACCGGAGGGCCGTGCGGGCGCTGCCGGGTCGCTCCGAGCTCACTGCTTAGACCGTCCTGACCACCGATCCGGCGGTCGCCGGGGAGTCGGCCGGGCGCACCATCAGTGCACCCGGATCGTCGTCGTTGACGTCGACGATCACAGTCTGGCCGTCCCGGATCCGGCCGGACAGCAGCTCCTTGGCCAGCTGGTCCCCGATGGCGGACTGGATCAGCCGGCGCAGCGGCCGAGCGCCGTACATCGGGTCGAATCCGCCAATGGCCAGCCACTCCCGAGCCTCGGGTGTCACCTCCAGCAACAGTCGCCTGGCGGCCAGCCGCCGGCTCAGCGCCTCGACCTGGATGTCGACGATCGCGGCCAGTTGTCCGGTGTCCAGCGCGTGGAAGAACACGATGTCGTCGAGCCGGTTGAGGAACTCCGGCTTGAACGCCACCCGGACCACCGACATCACCGCCTCACGCCGCTGGTCCTCCGACTTCGAGGTGTCCATCAGCGCCTGGCTGCCGAGGTTCGAGGTGAGGATCAGCAGTGTGTTACGGAAGTCGACCGTCCGTCCCTGACCGTCGGTGAGCCGGCCGTCGTCGAGCACCTGCAGCAGTATGTCGAAGGCGTCGGTATGGGCCTTCTCGACCTCGTCCAGCAGGATCACCGAGTAGGGCCGACGGCGGACCGCCTCGGTCAGCTGACCGCCCTCCTCGTACCCGACGTACCCGGGCGGCGCGCCGACAAGGCGTGCCACCGAATGCTTCTCGCTGTACTCGCTCATGTCGATACGGACCATCGCCCGCGGGTCGTCGAAGAGGAAGTCCGCCAACGCCTTGGCCAGCTCGGTCTTGCCGACACCGGTCGGGCCGATGAACAGGAACGAGCCGGTGGGCCGGTCCGGGTCGGAGATGCCCGCGCGAGCCCGGCGCACGGCGTCGCTGACGGCGCGCACGGCCTCCCGCTGCCCCACCACGTGCTTGCCCAATTCGTCCTCCATGCAGAGGAGTTTTTCCGTCTCACCCTCCAGCAGCCTGCCGGCCGGGATCCCGGTCCAGGCGGCGATGACGGTGGCGATGTCGTCCGGGCCGACCTCCTCGCTGACCATCGGTTCCTCGTGCTCGTCGACCTCCCGCTCGGCCGAGATGGCCTGCGACAGTTCACGTTCCAGCGCGGGGATGCGGCCGTAGAGCAGCTCGGACGCGGTCGCCAGGTCGCCCTCGCGCTGCGCTTTCTCGGCCTGCATGCGCAGTTCGTCGACCTCCTTCTTCAGCTGACCGACCCGGTTCAGGCCGGATTTCTCCTGTTCCCAACGGGCTGTCAGGGACGCCAGCTGTTCGGCTTTGTCCGCCAAATCACGGCGCAGCCGACCGAGCCGCTCGACGGACGCCGAATCCGATTCCTTGTCCAGCGCAAGCTCTTCCATCTTCAGCCGGTCGACCTGCCGCTGGAGTTCGTCGATCTCCACCGGCCGCGAATCGATCTCCATCCGAAGCCGCGACGCGGCCTCGTCGATCAGGTCGATCGCCTTGTCCGGCAGGAAGCGGGCGGTGATGTAACGGTCGGACAGGGCCGCGGCCGCGACCAGCGCTGAGTCGGCGATCCGCACCCCGTGGTGCGCCTCATAGCGCTCCTTGATGCCGCGCAGGATCGCGATGGTGTCCTCGACACTCGGCTCCCCGACGAAGATCTGCTGGAAACGCCGCTCCAGCGCCGCATCCTTCTCGATGTGCTCGCGGTACTCGTCCAGCGTGGTCGCGCCGACCATCCGGAGTTCGCCGCGGGCCAGCATCGGCTTGAGCATGTTGGAGGCGTCCATCGCGCCCTCGCCGGTAGCGCCGGCGCCGACCACGGTGTGCAGCTCGTCGATGAACGTCACGACCTGGCCATCTGAGCCCTTGATCTCCTCGAGGACGGCCTTCAGCCGCTCCTCGAATTCACCCCGGTACTTCGCACCGGCGATCAACGAACCCATGTCCAGCGCGATCAACCGCTTGCCCCGCAACGATTCCGGAACGTCACCGGCCACGATCCGTTGGGCAAGGCCCTCCACAACGGCGGTCTTGCCGACGCCGGGCTCGCCGATCAACACCGGATTGTTCTTGGTCCGGCGGGACAGAACCTGGACGACTCGCCGAATCTCCGAGTCCCGCCCGATGACCGGGTCGATCTTGCCGTCGCGGGCGCGCTGGGTGAGGTCGACGCCGTACTTCTCCAGGGCCTTGAAGGTGCCCTCGGGATCCGGCGTTGTCACCTTGCGGTCGCCGCCACGGACCACCGGGAACGCCTCGATGAGGGCATCAGTTGTCGCTGCGGTCGCGTCCAACATGTCGCCGACGTCGGTGCCCGGACGGGCCAGCGCGGCCAGCAGGTGCTCGGTGGACAGGTACTCGTCGCCGGCGGAACGCATGATCTGCTCGGCGCCAGTGAGGATGTTGACGACCGCGCGGGACAGACCCGGCTGGGCGAC
>JBBQJM010000095.1:0-10463 GCA_038325895.1 Mycobacteriales bacterium | reverse complement strand
CGCGGACGCCGTGACTGCTTGTTCGCGATGATCAGGAAGATCTCGTTGCCGGTGTCGGCCCAGGAGTGCGCCGCCTCGGCGACCATGGACGCCGACCCGGTGAACATAGCGGCGATCGACTTGGCCACCGCGATCAGGAGATTCTGGCCGAACGCGACGAGGACGGTCAGCGTGCTCTCGGTCTCGGTCGACGAGCTGATCGGCACGATCGCGTCCGGAGCTCCACCGGGCCGCCGCCCGCCGCCGGAGCGGGATCCGGCGGGCTCTGCTCAGCGGCCATGGGGCATGGTGACATGAACAACGTCGAGCGGAGAGGCGGCCTGGTGAAGAAGAGCGCGGGCACCGTCCTCTATCGCGTCCACGGCAGGGTCCTGCAGGTGCTGCTGGTGCACATGGGTGGGCCGTTCTGGGCGCGGAAGGATGAGCATGCCTGGTCTATTCCCAAGGGTGAGCACGGCGATGCGGAGGATCCGCGCACGGTCGCCGCGCGGGAGTTCGAGGAGGAACTCGGTTCACCGCTGCCGGACGGGCCGGAGAACTACCTCGGCGAGACCCGGCAGAGCGGAAAGTCGGTGGCGGCCTTCGCCCGGCGCGCTGACTTCGACGCCGCAAGCGCCACCAGCAACACCTTCGAGATGGAGTGGCCGCCGCGGTCCGGGCGGATGCAGTCGTTCCCGGAGGTGGACCGCGCAGAGTGGTTCGACCTCGCCACCGCCAGGGTGAAGCTGGTCAAGGGGCAGGTGGTCTTCCTGGACCGACTGGCCTCCCTGCACGACAAAACCGGGCCGGGCGAGACCGCCTGAGCCGGCTCGTGCCGCTCGCATCTCGGAACCATTTCAGAAGGTCTGCTACTTCACTTCCCGCCGCATGCTCCGCCACATACCGATGGTGGTCGGCCGCACCACCCAGACCACGATCGCCGTCAGCGCCTGTGGCAGGTCGGTGAACGGCTGGTCACCGGAGAGCCGATCGTAGGCGTGGAAGACGAGCAGCCACTGCGAGTTGGCGCCAACACCGCGTTCACCACCGCCCACAACGTCGGCGCCACCAGGAACGCGGCCACCGCGACCACGGTCTGCGCGGCCAGCGCACCGAACCCGGCAGCCATGATGACCTGCAGCGCCGTCAAGATCACCAGCCCGCGCACGTCACCTGCAAAAAATCGAACGACGGCGCCTGGCCGTGAATCACGCCGCCCAGCGCGATTGCGCTCGCCGTCAGACCGACGGTGACGGCGACCACGGCCATCGCCAGGGTGAAGGACGCGGCGAACTTCGCGGCCAGCACCCGAACCCGGCGGAGCGACAGGGTGAAGGTGGACAGTGCGGTGCGCTGGGTCCATTCCGAGGTCATGGCGAACAGCCGATCGGCGGGATGATCATGCCGAGGGCAGGAGTGAACTGGGCGTAGCCCCGCCAGGACTCGTCGCCGCCGGTGCCCTGGATCAACAGCCAGGTCAGCGCGATGACCGGCGCGGCCAGCGCCCTACCGACCGGTCCAGTCGCCGGAGATCCGGCCCACCGGCTGGACCTGATCCAGCCACTGCCGCACCGACTCGTTGTGTTGGCCGAGTGTGGGCGGCGCCCGATGCCCGGCCGGCGGGTGATCGTCGAACCGCAACGGCGGCCCCGGTAGGTTGATCGGGCCGAGGCTGGCGTGATCGACCCCGAGCACGAGGCCCTGCGAGCGGGTCTGGTCCCACTCGTAGACCCTGTCGAGGGTGCGCACCTCGCCGGCCGGGACCCCGGCCTTGTCCAGGTCGATGAGCAGGTCGGCGACGTCGCGCTCGGCGAAGGCGTCGTTGATCAGTTCGATCAGCGCCTGCCGGTGTTCGACCCTGGCCGCGTTGTCGGCGAACAGCGGGTCCGCCATGTCGATGCCGACGACAGGCGCGAACGCCCGCCACAGCCCCTCGCTGCCGACCGCGACCTGCACGATCGCGTCACGGCAGCGGAAGGACCCGTACGGAGCGAGCGACGGGTGGTAATTGCCCTGGGCGTGCGGCACCTCGCCCGCGACGGTGTACCTGGTGCCCTGGAACGCATGCACCCCGACGATCGCCGCGAGCAGGCTGGTGCGCACCACGCCGCCACGCCCCGTTTTGTCGCGTTCGTACAGGGCGGAGACCACCCCGTAGGCGCCGTACATGCCGGCGAGCAGGTCGCCGATCGGCACGCCGATCCGGGTGGGCTCGTCGGGGGATGGACCGGTGAGGCTCATCAGACCGGCCTCGCCCTGGGCGATCTGGTCGTACCCGGCGCGGCCGCCCTGCGGGCCATCGTGCCCGAACCCGGAAATCGAAAGCACCACCAACCGCGGGTTGAGCTCGTGCAGCCGGGCGACGGAGAAGCCGAGCCGGTCGAGTACACCGGGGCGGAAGTTCTCCACCAGCACGTCGGACGCGTGGACCAGCCTGGTAAGGATGGAACGGCCGTCGTCGCTCTTGAGGTCGAGGACGATCGACTCCTTGTTGCGATTGCAGGACAGGAAGTATGTCGACTCGCGGGCGTCCTCCGGGCCGACGAACGGCGGACCCCAGCCCCGGGTGTCGTCTCCGGTGCCGGGTGATTCGACCTTGATGACACGGGCGCCCAGGTCGCCCAGCATCATCGCGGCGTGCGGACCGGCCAGCGCCCTGGACAGATCAACGACCGTCACACCATGCAGTGGACCAGGCATCGCAAGACCTCCCGGGGCGCGCCGGATGGGGTGGCGACGGCGCCCCGGTCAACCTATCCAGCGGCACCGATCCACCCAACGGCGAGGTTGTCCCCCAACGACCTGGGGGGCTGGCCCCACTGCCGTCGCTGGCGGACGGCTCTACCGTTCAAGGAAAGGTCAATCGAGGGGATACCGGATAACCATGACGAAGAGCACAACCCAGCCGCGACCAGGCGCAACCCTGCTGGTGCTGCCCGCAGTCGCCGGTCTACTGGCATTGGCAGGGTGCAGTGCCCTGGCCGACGCCGGGCCGCAGACCACCGCCCAGCGAACGATCGGCGGCGTGACCGCGGTCGAGCTGCAGACCAGCGGCGACCTGACCGTCGCCGTCGGCGAGACGCCGGGGCTGACCATCACGGCCGGTGCCAACCAGCTGGATTACCTCACGTCCGAGGCCAACGGCGACACCCTGGTACTGGACAGCAAGACGGGCATGCCGGGAGGCGGGTCCATCTCCTACGACCTGGTGGTCCCGTCCCTGACAAGTCTGGACGTCAGCGGATCGGGCAGCGCCAGCGGCGACGGCGTGCTGCGCGGTGAAGCCACCGTCACCCTGTCCGGGTCGGGCGATGTAGCCCTGACCGGTCTGCAGGTGCCGTCGGTTGCGGTGGTGTTGTCCGGCTCGGGCAAGGTGACGCTGGGCGGGAGCGCGGACTCGCAGCAGATCGACATCAGCGGTTCCGGCGACTACGACGGCAAGGGGCTGAGCGCCGGTGACACCGGCATCGAGGTCACCGGGTCGGGCAACGCCAACGTGACGGTGAGCGGCCGGCTGGCCGTGTCGATCAACGGGAGCGGAGACGTGACGTATTTCGGGTCGCCGACCCAGGTGGAGAAGTCGGTGTCGGGCAGCGGGTCGGTCAAACAGGGCTGACCGCCCGCCGACACCACCATTCCGCCGTCGATTCGCCGGATTCACCGCTTGCAGATGTCGTCATATGTTCACACGAACGCAACCGGATCACCGAGGTGCAGGTACGACTGGTGGTAATGGTCGAACGTCAGCCCGAATACCCTCTTGAATTCCGCCGCAAAACCGTCGAGAATCTCCTGCGCCATCTCGACCATGGACTTGCCGAAGGCGGCCCAGGACTCGATGGTCAGCGTGATGACGTACCCGGCAACCGTTGTCGTTTGCGGGACATCGGCCGGACCGATCTCGCTGAGGTGCGCGAGGTCGGCGTCGATCGGGGCAGCGTCGATCGGGGCAGCGAGGTTCGGGGCAGCGCTGATGGCGGTGTTCATGGGATCTCCTCTGAGAAATGGCAAAGGGACAGCGTCGCTAGCGATTCGAGCCGACAATTGGCTAATCTGCTAACAGTTTGATCACGCGGACGGACGTCGATGTCCAGCCCCCTGTTTCGTCCGCAACTCGCAGAGGATTATAACCATTCCGCGACGATGGTCGTAACCACTCGTCGTTTCACCAGCGTGTCGGTTCATCAGGCCGATCTCGCCCGGTCGACCAATTCTCCTTCGTCGCGAGGCGATCGCCCATTCGAGCACTGCGCGGGTCAGCATGGTGCCGACCCCGCGGCGCCGGGGGCCAGGGGCGCCACCGACATCGCGATGAGCTCATCTTCCGGATCGTCGGGACTGGGCCACCCGCCGGCCGGCCCGACAGCGCCGGTGTCGTCGCGGGCAACGACCACGCCCCCGCGCGCAGGAACGAGGTCCATTCCTCGCGCCCGAACCGGGCTTCCTCGGCCAGTTGCGACCAGAAGGCTCCGGGTGAGTCGCCGAGTGCGGCCAGCCGGATGTCGCGCAGGGTCTACCACTCGTCGACGCCAAGCCGATCAATCCCAGGCACAGCGCTCGCCGTCATCACCCGTCAGTCTGTGGCGCTCCTCCGTCCGACGGAAGGCGGTGCCCGGGGGCCGCAGCCCGCCGAGATCATCGAGCGGCCCGCGCGGCAGAGAGAACGTCGCGATGCTCCAATTCGGCTTCGAGGCAGGCTTTGAGGGAATCGACGTCCGCCAAGGGGGTTTCCGGTCGCGCCAACCCGCGCCGCCCGGCTGCCGCTCGAGGATCCGCAGCCAGAGATCCCCGGCCCGCAGCACGGTGGTGAGGATCGCGTCCGGGCAGGTCGCCGTGCCCTGCACCAGGACTGCTGGCGCCCCGTCGAGGCCACTCGCCGTGGGGTCGGAGAACAGCAGCGCGACCGCCGGATTCCGCCGGACGTTGAACGCCTTCTGCGGCAACCCGATCGAGGTGGATCAGGAAGGTGCCGTCCGGCCGCCGGACGCTGGTCGGCCACCGATCGGCAGCCCGCTGCTGGACACCGTGAGGAACCCGCAGGCGCGGTAGGCATCGACGGCCGACGCCAGGTCTTCGGATGTCGGCTGCGCCGCGACCCGCCGCGCGGGATCAACAGAATGGGACAGATCCAATGCGCGCAGCACCCTCGGACACGGCCAGAGCGGAGGGGCGCCCTCGTCCTGCGAGCAGCCACCCGTGACCACGACGAACCCCGCTGCTCGGCCTCGACCTCAATCTCCTGCAACAGCCTCGACTTGCCCACCCCGGGTTCGCCGATCAGCACCGCGATCGCCGCTCTGCCTGCGTTCCTCGGCGAGCATCGACCGGATCGTCCGCACCGTGTCAAGGGCCTCGCCCTGCCGTCCCGATCGCACCAGCACCAGCGCAAGCAGCGCCCACACGATTCGCGCAGCGGATTCGACCGCACCCACATCGACAGTTCCTGCGCGACGGCCGATTCCTCACCCAGCGCGATCCTCAGCAGGGCCAAGTCCTCCACAGCGAGCCGCAGACCGGTCAACCTGGACCGTGTTCCGCCAGCACTGCAGGTGATCACCCAGTTCGAGGAACGGTTCCCCCCGCCAGGAAGCCAGCACCCGCTGCAGCGCGTCACGCAGAGGTCGAATCGTGCCGACGTCCACGTCGTCCGGCAGGCGAGGTACCCCGGCGCCGGGTCGGCTCAGTCTGCGATGCACCGCGTCGATCGTCGCGGCGAACTCGCCGACGTCCAGCGCGTCGTCGGCAAGTTCCAGTGAGTACCCGAGCGTGGAGGTGACGATGATGCTCGCCGGCGCGCGCGCCGCCCGGCCGGGTTCCAGCGCCCTGCGCAGGCCCGCCACGTAGGTCTGCAGCGAACGCGGCAACCGCCGGCGGCGGCTCATCCGCCCAGCGCAGTTCGATCAACCTGCCGGGGGAACCGGCCTACCGGCATCGAGGGCGAGCGCGGTGTGCAGGGCTCCCTGCTTCGGCGCGCCGAGGTCGATCACGACGTCGGCGCGGCGGGCAACAACCGGCCCGAGCACGGCCACCTGCATGCGGACATCGTAGTGAGCAGCGCGTGGCGACCGCCACACCGGATCCCCCGGCACTGACGAAATCGAGGCCAGAGGCACCCATCACCCGCAGAACCCCTTTTTACTGCCCTTCATTCCAGCTCCGTGGCAGCCCAATGGCCGCCGCTGGCCGCAAAGAGTGGGCCATCATCAGTGCGGCGCAACCACCAGCGACGGAAAGCGCTCGTACACTGGGAAGTGCTGGATCGATCCAGGGTTCTGCGGATCGGACCAGCCCCTCGCCGCGGCGTTCTCCCGTGGCAGTTCCGGGCCGCAATATGCAGCGGCGCAGGCCCGGATCCCTCATACGGCCTCATCCGCCGATCGACTCACCACGAAGGATTCCCATCAGCACCCACGAATCTCCCGAAGCAGCCCTGGCCACCCACGACGGTGTCGGCCCGGTATTCCGTCACGACACCAACCCCACCGCAACCAGCGATCGCCTCCGCCAGCTCTGGCAGGCGGGCGCACACGACATCACCCTCACCTTCAGTGACGACATCCTGCCGCCGGCTCCTGGTCACAGCGACCGCTGAACCAGCCGGACCTTCCGGAATCGGCCACCACCATGAATCAACGGGCCTGTGACCGTGAATTCGACGCCATCGTCGCCGGGCTCGAGCCGTTCCCGGCTCGGCGCCTTCACCACGGGCCGGCCGGCGAGCCCGACATCGAGCGCATCGCGAGCGCGGTATTCTGCAGCAGAAGGATCGATCCGTCGATCGTTGCCTTCGCGGTGCGCCGTACAGCGAAGCACTGGGGCCTGCCGGAGGACGAGATCGACCTCGCGGTCTGCGTGGCGTTGCTGGCCAACGCGGCCCGCGTGATGCGCGACCTCGGTCCGGCGGACGCACGGTAGAAACACATCCGCTCGGTCGGCAGACGAGGCTGACGGCCGGGCGCGTACCCGTCATCCTGGAACCGCTCAGTGCCCCATTTCCCCGGCAGTGGCCTGGATCCGCGCCAGCCGCTGCGGGTTCGGCCAGCGCACCTTTGTCGCCCAGCCCACCATCTCCAGGGCCCAGATGATGCGCGCCGAGATGTCGATCTGGCCGCGCAGCACCCCGTGCCGAGCGCAGGTCGGGTCCGCGTGGTGCAGGTTGTGCCACGACTCGCCGAAGCTGAGGATCGCCAGGGGCCAGAAGTTGGCGGATCGGTCGCGGGCCGAGAACGGCCGCTCGCCGATCATGTGGCAGATCGAGTTCACCGACCAGGTGACGTGATGCAGCAGCGCCACCCGCACCAGCGAGGCCCAGAAGAAGGCCGTCAGCGCGCCCCACCACGACCAGGTGACCAGACCGCCGATGACCGCCGGGGCGCCCAGGGTGATCACCGTGCAGGCGATGAAATGCTTGTTCACCCGGGCCACATCGCGGTCGGCCAGCAGGTCGGGGGCGAACCGTTGCTGATTGGTCATGTCCCGATCGAACAGCCACCCCATGTGCGCATGCCAGAAGCCCTTCGCGACGGCCGTCATCGAGGTGCCGTACAACCACGGAGAGTGCGGGTCGCCCTCCCGGTCGGAGAAGGCGTGGTGCCGGCGGTGGTCGGCCACCCAGATGATCACCGGGCCTTGCATGGCCATCTGACCGAGCGCCGCGAGTGCGACCCGGACGCCGCGGACGGCGGTGAACGCACCATGCGTGAAGTAGCGGTGGAACCCGACGGTGATGGCCACTCCGGTGACCACGTAGAAGGCGGCACCAATGATGAGGTCCGTCCAGGTCAGGCCCCACCCCCAGGCCAGTGGCACGGCGGCGATCAGTGCCAGCAGCGGGACGACCGAGAAGAAGTAGACGGTGAACTGCGACACGGAGTCACGCCGACCGGTGGTCAGCGGCTTCGGGCCGGCTGCCGGTGTCGCCAGGGCCGGCGCAACAGGAGGGGCGGGCGGACGTACCGGCGTGGAGCGGGCACTTGCGGTTGGCATCGTTGAGTTCCAGACGCGGGACGGACCTGACGAGGTGTCTGGGCGGCGAGTGGGACTCACGGAGCGCGGCCCGGTGGGGCGGCGGCACCGGCCCCAGGCCGGCTGTCGGTGTCAGCACTGTCCAGACAACCGGAGCGGGCACACCCTGTCAACACGAGTCAGGTTCACCGCTGCCGTTCGGCGGCTGCCGTACGTTGGTCTGCCATGGCCACCCTGGTGTCGTTCCACGCACATCCCGACGACGAGTGCATCACCTGCGCGGGGGTGATGCGCAAGGCTTCCGATGAGGGTCACCGGGTCGTGTTGGTCGTGGCGACCCGGGGCGAGCACGGGGAGGTGGAGCCCGGATTTCTGGACGACGGCGAGCAGCTCTCCAGCCGTCGGGTGGCCGAAACCCTTGAATCTGCAGGAATTCTCGGGGTTCATCGCACCGAGTTTCTGGGATACCTCGACTCGGGCATGATGGGCACGTCGACGAACGACGCACCCGGGTCCTTCTGGCAGGCGCCGATCGACGAGGCGGCGGAGCGGCTCGCAGCGATCCTGCAACAAGAGAACGCCGATGTGCTCACTGTCTACGACGACAACGGCGGCTACGGCCACCCCGATCACATCCAGGTGCACCGTGTCGGGCTCCGGGCCGCCGAGCTGGCCGGCACGCCCCGGGTGTATCAGCAGACCACCAACCGCGATCACCTCAAGCGCGGCATGGCAGCGTTCCGGGAACGGGCCAGCACTGCCGGATCCGAGGACACCGGATCCGAGGACACCGGACCCGAAGCCACCGGATCCGAAGCCACCGGATCCGAGGCCACCACTGGCCTGGATCCCGATTTCGTCGAGACGCTCGGCAAACCGGAGGCGGAGATCACCGCCGCCGTGGACGTCTCGGCGTACGTCGGGCACAAGCGCCGGGCGATGCGCGCGCACGCCAGTCAGATCAGCGAGCAGTCCTTCTGGCTGACCATGCCGGACGATGCCTTCGCGTACTCGTTCGGCACCGAGTGGTACATCCGCGACGGTCAGGGGCCGGGGATCACCGAGACGGACCTGATGACCGGGCTGCGACCAGCCCTGAGTTGAGTAGCGCCGAGATCTCACCGCCCACCGCCGACGTCGGTGCCGGGTCAGCTTGCCAGGGCGCGCACCGGCTCGGTGTCACCGAGCTTGCGCAAGGTTCGGGCACGGGTCGGCCCGATGCTGCCGGTGGGTATGCCCAGTCGTCGGCTGATCTGCCGGTACGGGACGTCGGGGTCGGCGACGGTCAGCAGCAGCAACTCCCGGTGCCGGGTCGGCAGTTCTGACAGGCCGTCGCGCACCGCCTGCCGCCGCTCTGCGCTGAGCAGGCCGGCGGCAACATCCCTGCGGTCGATCCCGTCGAGCCGCCGGTCTTCCTGCGGGTCGACGGGTTCAACCCGCCGCTCGCCGGATAGCACTCGCGTCGCTTCCCGCCGGGTGGTGGTGACGATCCAGCCGGGCAGCGCCCGCGGTTCCCGCAGATCAGCGAGATGCTCGAGGAGATGAAGCCACACGGTCTGCCCAATGTCGTCCGCGTCCGCCGGTGTCAATCGGAACCTGCGGACGACGGAGGTGACCAGTGGTGCGAATCGTTGCACCAAGGCACTCCACGCGCACTGATCGCCGGCTGTCGCCGCCGCGACCAGCGCGGGCAAACCGCTGCTCTTCGATGGGCACCCGGCCCGGTACGCAGCGCCCGCTGTGCCATTGGTACTCGTCACCGGTGCAGTCCGTTGGTGGGAGCGGGCGCCCGGACAATCGCGGACGCGAGCCGTCGCGCCCAGGCGAGTGGCCCGGCCGACCTCCACCGCAGCACCCGCTGGGTGGGGCTCGACGGAACGATCGCCCGGACCGCCCGGATGGCAGCGGCCGCCGGACCGGTGATCAACACCGCGGTGCTGCGTTCAGCGTGTGACCTGAACCGGCCCACCCTCGACACCGCGATCGAGGCACTGGTGGACGGCGGGTTATGGGTACGTGACGGTCAGATCCTTCGATTCCGGCACGAGCTGACCAGGGAGGTCGTCGAGGCGGAGTTGACCGCGGGCGACCGCGCAGCTGTCCACGGATCCCTCGCCGCCGCGGTCACCGATGTCGAACCGTCGCGCACGGGCGACATCGCTCGGCATTGGGCGATCTCCGGCGACCAGCCGCGAGCGCTGGAAACGGCCGCGGCAGCCGCTCGGGCAGCCGCGGCGATGGGTGCTCATGCCGAGGCGCTCCTGCAATTCGAGAGGGTCCTGGAATGGTGGGATCGAGTACCGGACGCCGCCAGGCGCGCTCAGTACAGCCACGCGGAGTTGCTCCTGGAAGCCGCCGACACGGCCGGACGCGCCCGCTGGTTCTCCCGCGCACTCGTCCTGGGTCGTCAGGCGGTCGCCGAGATGTCGGACGGTGATCCGATCACGCTGGGCCTGGCCTGTCTGCGGCTCGTCGACTGGGCCTGGTTTGCCGAACAGGGTGACGATGCGGCGCGGTTG
>JBBQJM010000094.1:0-10507 GCA_038325895.1 Mycobacteriales bacterium | reverse complement strand
GTCCGGATGGTGGAGGGGGTCTGGCGAACCATGCTCGGGTACGCCAGCCTGCAGGTGGAAGTGGCCGGCATCGGCCGGGCGAACACCAACCAGCGCATGCTCTTCCCGCTCGTGCGTACTGCGCGTGCCGCCCATCTGGTGCGTCGGGTGCTGCCTGAACTGCACTGGCCGGAAGATCCGCCGCACCCGGTCCCGGAGCGCATCCATCGCCGGTACCTGACCGTGCCGCTGGAGTACGGCATGGGTTTCTCGCTGTTGCTGCTGTTCCTGCCGGGGTGGTGGCGGCTGCTCGCGCTCCTCCCGCTGCCGCTCGCGTACTGGCTGGGCGTCGCCCGCGCTCGCGAGGCGCGCTGGTGGGTCAGCGATCGCAGCGTGCTGCTGCGCTGGCGCCGGTTGTTGGCCCGCAACACCGTGGTGGCCCACCGGGACGGCGTGCAGGAGGTGGAATGGTCCAGTTCACCCTGGAAGGCGCGGGCCAGGGTGGCAGGCTTCAAGATGCGGTTCTCCTCCGGCCGTTCGGCGACGATCCGCTACATGGCCGACGATGACGCGCTGATGCTCACCCACGTGGTGGGTCGCGATCGCACGCGCATCCCGCTTGTGTCGGACGGGGTGGACGCTCGATGATCGCAGACGCTCGATGATCCCGGACGCTTGATGATCGCGGACGCTCGATGATCGCGGACGCTCGATGATCGACGACGCCCCTTGACGGCTGGGCCTGGCGGAGGGTGACTCGGCCCGGTGTCGTGCACGCCGGGTTGCCGGCCGGCGAACTGCGCGAACTCGACTGAGCAGCAGGTCGGCCGGGCGGGGCTCTGGTCCGGGCCTGCGGCCTGGCGCCAGGCCACCTTGCCCATCGGGGCGGGCGTTGACGGCGCCGTGGGGGCGGTTTCCTACCAGCTGGTCTCGGGCCGACTCCGACTTCTCCCGCCATTTGGAGGATCTGGGTAGCGCGCAAACGGCATTCGAGCGATGACGTGAACCGCTGAGCACCTGACTGTCCCCGGCAATGGACTCCGGCGTGCCGTCCGCAGGCCGTACCGTGGACGGCGATGTCCATGTCGCCCCCCTCGCCGATTTCGGCCCGGCGTCGCCTCCGGCGAGCGTTCGCCGCGGCGGCAAGCAGCGTCGCGCTGGTGTCGATCGTCGCGGGATGCGCGGATTTCTCCAGCGAGGCCTCGACCTTCACCGTTCAGCCGTCACTCACGGCACCGGCCGCGCAGCCGGTCGACCCGAGCTCCGTCCAGCCGTCCTCACCGTCGCCCTCGTCCGGTGACCAGTCGCCCAACCCCGACCCGAGCGGAAGCCAGGCACCCAGCGATCCGTGCACGCCGACGGATGAAGCGGTGATCGCGACCTGCCTGAGCGCGCCCTGGGGCCTTGCTCCGCTGCCCGATGGCCAGTCGGCGCTGGTCGGTGAGCGCACCACCGGCCGGATCCTGCAGGTCGCCAAGGGCCAGCAACCCGTCGAGGTCACCACGATCGAGGGCATCGACGCGAGCGGGGACGGTGGGCTGCTGGGGATCGCGTTGTCGCCCTCCTATGACGAGGACGGGATGATCTACGCGTACGTCACCACCGCGGAGGACAACCGGATCATCCGGATCGCGGCGGGCGACGTGCCGAAACCGATCTTCACCGGGATCCCCCGCGGCGCAACGCACAACGGTGGCCGGCTCGCGTTCGCCACTGATCGCACGCTGTACGTCGGGACCGGCGATACCGCCAACCCGGCGCTGCCGGCCGACCCGACGTCGTTGGCCGGAAAGGTGTTGCGGCTGGACGAGTTCGGCAAACCCGCGGAGGGAAACCCCACCGCCGCCTCGCCGATCTTCGCGAGCGGGTTCACCCAGGTCAACGGGATGTGCAGGCTGGACGACGGCATCGTCGCGGCGCTCGACCAGCGAACCACGCAGGACGTGTTGCTGCCGCTGACCGCCGGCCACGACTACACGGCGCTGGCGCCCGGAGACGCTCGGTGGACCTGGACCTCCGCCGAGGGCCGCGCCGCCGACTGTGCGGTCAGCGGCGGCCTGCTGGCCAGCACGTCGCTGGACAAGCAGCAGCTCACCGGGATCCAGCTGGGTTCAGGCGGCACCTTCACCGGCACCCCCACGGCGATCCTGGACAACCGCTACGGCCGCCTGCTGACGGTGACCGCGGACACCCAGGGACTGCTGTGGCTGACCACTTCGAACAAAGACGGTTCCGGTACGCCGGTGGCCAGTGACGACCGGGTGGTGGTTGTCCCCGCCTCCGACGCCGGCGGCGAGGGTGGCCCCGACTGACCCCGGCCGGCGGGTGACCTGACCCGCCCGCGGTGACCTGACCCGCCCGCGGTGACCATCCGCACTGCCCTTGGTGGCGCGGATCAACAACGTCGGCGCGGCTGAAATAGTTGACTCGTGCCTCACGCGTCCCACCAGCGGCATGTTGGTCCGCGCAAACCTCGATCAGACCGACGTGCAGGCCGCATCGCCGCGGTGGTACAGAAAGGCTTGATCAGACTAGACCAGGTCCGAAGTACTGTGTCCCCATGCCGACCACCGTCAACGTCTATGAGGCCAAGACCCGCTTGTCGGCTCTACTGGCGCTCGTCGAAGCCGGTGAAGAGGTGATCATCGCCCGTAACGGCCGACCCGTCGCCCGGTTGGCTCCGCTCGCCTGTCGTGGGCCCGACAGGGTCCCCGGCCTCTGGAAGGGCCGGGTGCGGATCGCGGCGAACTTCGACGAGTTCACCGAAGAGGATGCCCAGGCCTGGTACGGCGATCCCGCCGATCAATGAGAATCCTGCTCGACACCCACATCCTGCTGTGGTGGCTTTCCGACGACCGGCGACTGCCCAATCCCATCCGTGGTGCGGTGGCCGACGGCAGCAACGCGGTCTACGTGTCGGCCATTTCGGTGGCCGAGATCGCGATCAAGGGTTCATTGGGAAAGCTAGAATCGCCGGGCGATCTCGCCACGGCAATCGTCGCGGCCGGACTGGCACACTTGCCGTTCACCGCCGAACACGCGGACCATCTGAGCGCCCTTCCGTGGCACCACCGCGATCCCTTCGACCGCATGCTGATCGCGCAGGCCGTGGTCGAATCGATGCCCTTCGCATCGGTGGATCCTGCGTGCCGTTCCTATGACGTACGACTGTTCGGCTGACGCGCGCGTGTCGTGCCTGGCCGTGTGCGTTCTCGGCGCCCCGCGGCCCCCGCGCGCATGAAATCGTCGACTTGCGTCTCTGGAGTCCCACAACCGCGACGTTCAGCCGCGGCGACGAAGTTGATCCGCGCCGTTGAGGCAAGCGGGGGGTCAGAACCGGCGGTTGGCCAGCACCGGGATGGCCAGCCGAGCGGCGTCGACCTCGGCTGGGTCGATGTCGGCCACGAGCATGCCCGGGCCGTCGCCAAGCTGATCCACCACAACCCCCAGCGGCGACACCAGCACCGTGCCGCCGGTGCCGGTCGGTGAATTGCCGCGCGGGGTCAGCCCGACGGACTCCGGGTTGGCCTGCCCGCAGGCGGCGATGAAGGTGGTGCTGTCCAGCGCCCTTGCCCTGGTCAGCAGGTCCCACTGCTCCCGCTTGCCGGGCCCGGCGCCCCACGACGCGGGCAGCAGGGTCAGCACCGCGCCCTTGTCGGCCAGCGTCTGGAACAGGCCGGGGAATCGGACGTCATAACAGGTTGCCAACCCCACGGTGACGCCGTCGACGTCGATGGTCACCGGATCGGTCCCGGGCGCCACGGTCTTGGATTCCCGGAACCCGAACGCATCGAACAGGTGGATCTTGTCGTAACAGGCCTCGACGCCGCCGCCGGTGGCCAGCAACGTGTTTCGCACCCGGCCGCCGGATGCCGGGGTGAACATGCCGGCCACCACGGTGATCTCGTTTACCTCGGAAATGGCCCGCACCGCGTTCGCCCACGGCCCGTCCAGTGGCTGCGCGACCGGCGCCAACGCGACCCCGAACGCGCACATGGTCGCCTCCGGCATCACCACGATCCGGGCGCCGGCTTTGGCCGCCTGCGACGCGGCGTCGGCGACCAGGGCAAGGTTGCGCTGCGGATCGATGCTGCTGACGATCTGGGCGAGGGCGATGCGCACAGCCGATGGCCTTTCTGCCGCAGTTTCCGGAAGGAGTCCCGCACGCTTTGCTTCCTGCGGGATGTTCGCTGTAGCGATCACTGTGCAGGACGCGACGGTGTGACGCAGGTCAGCCCTCGACGCCCAGGGTGCTCAGGACCAGTTGCCTGACCTTGGCGGCATCGGCCTGGCCTCGGGTCGCCTTCATCACCGCGCCCACGATCGCGCCGACCGCCTGCAGCTTTCCGGACCGGATCTTGTCGGCCACCACCGGCTGCGCGGCCAGCGCCTCGTCGACCGCCGCCTGCAGCGCACTGTCGTCGGACACCACCGCCAGCCCGCGTGCGGTGATCACCTCGTCCGGCTCACCCTCACCGGCCAGCACGGCGTCGACGACCTGCCGGGCGATCTTGGTGTTCAGCGAGCCGTCGGCGACCTTGGCGATCACCGCGGCGAGCTGCGCCGGGGTGATCGGCAGCCCGCTCAGCGCGATGCCACGGGCATTGGCCTGCTGACCCAAATAGGACGACCACCATGAGGTGGCCTCCGCAGGCGAGGCTCCGGCCGCCACGGTCGCGGCCACCAGCTCCAGCGCATCGGAGGCCAGCAGGTCGCGCATCTGCAGATCGGTCAGTCCCCAGTCGGCCTGCATGCGGGCCCGCCGGATCCACGGCAGCTCGGGCAGCGACGCCCGGATCGACTCGACCCACTCCCGTTCCGGGGCAAGCGGAACGAGGTCGGGCTCGGGGAAATACCGGTAGTCCTCCGCGGTCTCCTTCGACCGGCCCGGCGAGGTCGAGCCGGTGGACTCGTCGAAGTGCCTTGTCTCCTGGACGATCCGGGCGCCGGTGGCGAGAAGCGCTGCCTGCCTGGTGATCTCGTAGCGAATTGCCCGTTCCACCGAGCGCAGCGAGTTGACGTTCTTGGTCTCGGTGCGGGTACCGAGCACCGGGTTCCCGGCCGGGGTCAGCGACACGTTCGCGTCGCAGCGCAGCGAGCCCTGGTCCATCCGGACGTCCGAGACCCCCAGCGAGGACAGCAGGTCCCGGAGCGCGGTGACGTACGCGCGGGCCACCTGCGGCGCCAGCGCCTTGGTGCCGACGATGGGCTTGGTGACGATCTCGACCAGCGGGACACCGGCCCGGTTGTAGTCGAGCAGCGAGTACTCGGCGCCGTGAATCCGGCCGGTCGCGCCACCCACGTGGGTGGACTTGCCGGTGTCCTCCTCCATGTGGGCGCGCTCGATCTCCACCCGCACGGTCTGCCCGTCGACCTCGACGTCCAGGTATCCGTTGGTGGCGATGGGCTCGTCGTACTGAGAGGTCTGGAAATTCTTCGGCATGTCGGGATAGAAGTAGTTCTTCCGGGCGAACCGGCACCAGGTCGCGATCTCGCAGTTCAGCGCCAGGCCGATCCGGATGGCGTACTCGACCGCGGTGCGGTTGACCGCCGGCATTGCGCCCGGGAACGCCAGGCAGATCGGGCACACCTGGGTGTTCGGCTCCGCACCGAAGTCGGTCGGGCAACCGCAGAACATCTTGGTGACGGTGCCGAGTTCGACGTGCACCTCGAGACCCAGTACCGGGTCGTAGGTCTCGATCGCCTCGTCGTAGTCCATCAGGCCGGCGGCGAGCGTTTGGGCCGTGGTCATCGAGCACCCACCTCCAGTTCCGGCGCAGCATCCGGCACCGAGCCGTGATGCGCTGCGACATAAGCGCTCTCGAACGCCGCGGCGACCCGGTAGATCCGCTCCTCGCCGAGCGCGGGTCCCATGATCTGCAGCCCGACCGGCAATCCGGTGTCCGAGGCGATGCCGCTGGGCACGCTCATCGCCGGGATGCCGGCCAGCGACCCTGGGATGGTGGCCAGGTCGTTCAGGTACATCGCGAGCGGGTCGTTCACCTTCTCCCCGATCGCGAAGGCGGTCACCGGCGACGCCGGTGAGACGAGCACATCCGCTGCGGTGAAAGCCTTCTCGAAGTCCTGCTTGATCAGGGTGCGGACCTTCTGCGCCGAACCGTAGTAGGCGTCGTAGTAGCCGGCGGACAGCGCGTAGGTGCCCAGGATGATCCGCCGCTTCACCTCGGCGCCGAAGCCGGCTCCGCGGGTGAGCGACATGACCTCCTCGGCCGAGGCGCTGCCGTCGTCACCGACCCGAAGGCCGTACCGCATCGCGTCGAAACGGGCCAGGTTGGACGAGCACTCGCTGGGCAGGATCAGGTAGTACGCGGCCAGCCCGTACTCGAAGTGCGGGCAGTCGACCTCGACGATCTCCGCGCCGGCCGCGGCCAGGGTGGCCACGGCCGCGTCGAAGGACTCCAGCACGCCGGCCTGGTATCCCTTGCCGCGCAACTGTTTCACCACGCCGATCCGCATACCCGCGACACCGTCGGCTTGCCCGCGGCGGACCGCGTCCACCACCTGCGGCACCGGTTGCGGGATGGACGTCGAGTCCAGCGGGTCGTGCCCGGCGATGACCTCGTGCAGCAGGGCGGTGTCCAGCACGGTCCGGGCGCAGGGCCCGACCTGGTCCAGCGAGGACGCCAGCGCGATGACGCCGTACCGGGACACCCCACCGTAGGTGGGCTTGGTGCCGACGGTTCCGGTCACCGCAGCGGGCTGACGGATCGATCCGCCGGTGTCGGTGCCGATGGCCAGCGGGGCCTCGAACGCGGCCAGGGCCGCCGCGGAGCCACCACCGGATCCACCCGGGATCCTGTTCAGATCCCACGGATTGCGGGTCGGGCCGTAGGCGGAGTTCTCGGTGGAGGATCCCATCGCGAACTCGTCCAGGTTGGTTTTGCCGAGGATCACCACGCCGGCGTCCAGCAACCGCCGGGTGACGGTCGCGTCGTACGGCGGGATCCAGCCTTCGAGGATCTTCGAACCCGCGGTGGCCGGCACCCCGGCCTGCACCACGATGTCCTTCAGCGCCAGCGGAACCCCGGCCAGCCGGGAGACCGGAGCGTCACCGAGCGCCCTGGCGCGATCGACGGCGCGAGCCTGCTCCAGCGCCGACTCGGTGGACACGTGCAGGAAGGCGTGCACGGCGCCGTCGACAGCCTCGATGCGGTCAAGGTGCGCCTGCGCGACCTCCTCGGCGCTGGCCTGACCCGTCTCGATCGCGTCGGCCAGTGCACTGGCGGTCAACCGGGTGAGTTCGGCGGTCACTGTTCCTCACCCAGGATCTGCGGCACCCGGAACCGGCCGCCCTCCGCCGAGGGAGCGCCGGCCAGTGCCGCGTCCCTGCTCAGTCCCGGTCGGACGACGTCCTCGCGGAACACGTTCGTCAGCGGCACCGCGTGCGACGTCGGCTCGATGTCCCTGGTCCCGACGACGCCGGAGACGGCAGCGACCGAATGCAGGATGACAGACAACTGGTCCACATACAGGTCCAGCTCCGCGTCGGTCAGGTCGAGCCTGGCCAGGTGGGCGAGGTGGGCGACGCTGTCTCGGGTGAGGGTTGGGCCCGGGTCGTCGGCCTCGGACGGTGGGACGCTGGACACTGTTCTCCTGGGCGCTCGGTCGGGATCGGTTCTGATCGGATCCGCTCGGATCTGCTCGGATCTGCTCGGGTCTGGTCGGGAGCAATCCGGTGCGGTGCATCGGGGCGGTGCCTCTGGGTTGTCTCGGTGCCACCGGGTCCCTCCCGCTGGGATCGCCGCCGGCGATCGCTCCCGATGGGGACCGGGAGCGCGCCTCGATCTTAGGCCGCAGAAGTCCCAAACCCGCCGTAGCCGCAATTACGCGGCCCTGCACGCCTGACTTGATCCCTCACTCCCCGTGATTTGTGGCTGCGGGCACGGGAATGACGTCTCGCCCGACGGGGTGATACCGGCCGGCGCGGCGGTGACCTAGCGGCCGGTCGCCATCGGATCCGGCCGCCGGCAAATCGCGCAGGAAGCACCTCGGTGATCTGATCGAAACGCGATGCGGCAACAATGGGCACCGCGTCAGATGCCCGGGGAGCGCTGCGGAAGGCTCCGTCACGGCCGCCATTCAGGAGGCGAGCAAATCGTTATGTCATACGTACTGCGCCTGGTACTTCCGGACAAGCCGGGCACCCTGGGCGCCGTAGCGACCGAGCTCGGCAAGGTCGACGCCGACATCTTGGCGATGGACATCGTCGAGCGATCACCGGACCAGGCGGTGGACGACATCGTTGTGGCGCTGCCCAGCGGCCGCCAACCCGACGTGCTCATCACCGCCGCGGAGGCGGTGCCCGGAGTGCGTGTCGAATCCGTGCGGCCCGATCCGGGGATCGCGGCCCGTCACCGGGAGTGGGAGCTGGTCGAGGCGATCGCCGCGACCCCCAAGGACGCGGTGGAGATCCTGGCCAGGATGCTGCCGCAGGTGCTGCGGGCCAGTTGGGCGATGATCGTCCGGGTCGAGTCCAACGGCGACTCCAACGGCAGTGCGAAGACCGTACGGCTGCTGGCCGGGGGCGGCGGCGTACCCAATCTGGACGGTGTGACGCCCGGCTGGGCGCCGGTCGACCAGGCCGCGGTGCTCGACCCGGAGGCCGCCTGGGTACCGGAGGACTGGAAGGCCGTCGGCACCGAGATGGCGGCCGCGCCATTGTGGGATCCGGACACCGCGGTGATCGTCGGTCGCCCCGGCGGCCCGGCCATGCGTGATTCCGAGGTCGCACGGCTGGCACACCTGGCTGGTCTCACCTCGGTCGTCACCGGCAGGTCCCCGCTGTCGATCTTCGCCGATTGAGCCGACCCCGCGACGTCGGAGCGCGCCGACTGGACCGCCCCGCCTTGGTGGCGCGGATCAACTCCGCCCCGCATTGGTGGCGCGGATCAACTCCGCCCCGCCTTTGGTGGCGCGGATCATCATCGCCCGCGCGGACAAACGTGCCGGTTGAGGGACTGGTGTGACAGAAGTCGCCGATTTCGTCCGCGCTGAGCTAGATGATCCGCGCTGGAGAAGGGGGCGACAGCGGGCGGGTCGGCTGCTGGGCGGGGAGAGCGTGAGAGGGTCGAGCGGTGCCAACCACGCTGCGTCTGGAGATCTTTCCCGCTGACCTGAATGCGACCGTCAGGTTCTACGTCGACCTGCTCGGCTTCACCCTGGTCACCGATCGCCGAGGCGACGAGCAGCCCTACCTGGCCTTGGAACGCGACGCGGTGCGGATCGGGGCCGCAGCCCGGCCCGGTGAGGGCAGCCCGGCCCAGCGTCGGCCGCCGACCGGAGTGGAGATCGTGCTCGAGGTGGACTACCTGCATGCCGAGCGGGACCGCATTCGCCATGCCGGCTGGCCGATCGAGGAGGACATCGTCCGGCGCCCCTGGGGTTTGCAGGACTTCCGAGTCATCGATCCGGACGGGTATTACCTGCGGATCACCCATCGAGCGCGGTGACGCCCGGCCGTCACACCGGCTGACCCCACACAACCGGGGCGGCGGGCTCGACCGCGACGCCGCACGGCGGACACTCTGGCCATGACGTCGCGCACGTTCACCGCCCGGGTGATGCGACCGGACGACGGGCCGGGCCACGCGATCGAGGTGCCCTTCGACCCGGTCGAGGCGTTCGGCCGCGCCCGCGCGCCGGTGCGAGTGGTCATCGACGGGCACCCCGCCTTCCGCACGACTCTGGCGTCCTATGGCGGCCGTGGCTGGATCGGGCTGCGCGAGGCCCAACTCGCCGACATGGGCCTGCAGGGGACGACGATGTGACCGTGTCCGTGGAGGTCGACGACCTTCCGCGCGACGTGGACGTTCCGGCCGAGCTGACCGCAGCGCTGGCCGAGAACCCCGCGGCCGGCGCGGCGTTCGCCGCGTTGCCGCCCAGCCACCGCCGGGAATACGCCCTTTGGGTCGACGAGGCCAAACGCGCGGACACGCGAAAGCGGCGGGCGACGGCGGCCACGGTCAAGGTGCTGGCCGGTCGCCGACCGGGGTCCGATGGCGCGCCGAAGGCGTCACGCGGGGTGTCCTGATCCGATGCTCGCCAACCGGATGTCGTGGCAATCAGGGCTCAGGCCGCTCGCCACCAACGGTTCCGGCCGGTCAACGCGAGCAGTTCGATCAGGTCGTCGGTGCATCCCGGCACCGGGATCGACGGTGCGTACCGCTCGCTGCTGTACCACTGGTCGTACGAGCCCTTGGCGTGTTGGAGTACCTCGCCGGTCAGATCGTTCGGGAACTCATCGTGGCCATTGGTCGCCCTCGCGAGATCCCACGCGTGCACCGTCAGCTCGGTGGCCGCCCGCCAGCCGTACTGCAGCGCCGTGATCACCCCGCTGCCGTCCGGCACCTCGCCGTCCAACGCACCCGGCCGGGACAGCGCCTGCACAGCAGCGCCGGACGCCCGCTCCCACCCGCCCACCGGATCGTCGCCCACAGCGGGACCGCCGGTTGTCGCGCCCGCCCCGTCCGCGCCCACGGTCGGGTTCAGACCAGCCGCACCCACTCCG
>JBBQJM010000093.1:0-10536 GCA_038325895.1 Mycobacteriales bacterium | reverse complement strand
CTTGCCCGCGCCTGGGTGGCCATCATCTGGCGTTGCTGGCAGACCAACACGGCGTACAACCCCGCCGAGCACGGCGGCCTCCAACGCATCCTCAACCAAGATCAACAAACCGTGGCGGCTTGACACAGGGCAACTCATCGGGCGGCCACCCGTGCGAGTGCCGCCCCGATCGGCGGCGCAGCCGGGAACGTGGACGGGCGCGTGGTCGGAGGGGCGGTCGGAGAGGTGGTCATCGGCGATCCCGCGGCAGCAGCTTGGCCAGCCCGGCCGACCCGATGAACCCCAGCAGCGAGACGACGACCGCGATGACCAGGGTGATCGAGCTCTCCGTCACCGCAGCGAGCAGCACGATCACCCCCACCAGGATCGCCAGCATCACGTCCAGCGCCACCGCGCGGTCGATCTGGGTGGGGCCGCGGACCAGTCGCACCGCGGCGAAGGCCGCTCCCCCGGCGAACAGCAGGCCGGCGATCAGCAGGGTGAGCATCATCGGCGGGGCCCCCGCCGGCCCGCGTCCGGGCCGGCTCGACGGGAGGCGTCACCGGATTCGTCGTCGTGGTAATCACCAAGGGCCAGTCGGATGCGGTGCTCCTGCGCCCGCACCCGGTCAGCGAAGGACTCCATGGACTGCTTTCCCGGATCGAGCACATGGATCGTCAGCGTCCGGTCCTCCGAGTCGGCGTCGATGATCAGACTGCCGGGGACCAGCGATACCGCCAGCGCGGTCAGCGCCTCGAGCAGATCCGAGTCCGACGCCAGTTGCACGGTGGTGACCTGCGGCTGCGGCAGTCGCGGACGGATCGCCAGCCAGGACACCTGGATGCTGGCCACCACCACGTCCCAGAGGAACCGGGCGAGCAGCACCAGCATCCGCCACGGGTGCAGCCCGAACCGGAAGTACATGGTGGGCAACGGAAACAGCAACAGGATCAGCGCCCCGACGGCGATGCCGAGCAGGATGACGATCAGCGACGCCGATCCCCAGAGCGCCATCCAGACCAGCGTCAGCATCGTCAGGGTGATCACGTAGGCGCGCCAGCCACCGCCACCGGACCCGTCGTCGCCGCGGATCTCGACGGCCCGTCGATGCAGCCGGCGCACTCCCGTCACGGCCCGCCGTCCTCACCCGTCGCCCCGGGCGGTGACGGCACACCGGAATTCAACACGGCGTCGACGTACACGCTGCGGTTCATCAGATTGGCCGCCGCCTGGTCGGTCAGCGCATAGATCGGGCCTGCCGCAAAGGTCATCAGCAGCCCGACGGCGACGATCGCGGTGGTTGCGCCGACCATCCCGACCGGCAGCCGGGCGGCCTCCTCGGACGCCACCCGGCGCTGCGCCTCCTGCTGCGCCCGCCGTCGGACGGCGAGCGGCCGGCCCGACTCGGTCTGCAGTGCATCCCGCTCGTCCTCGGGGTCGATGACCTCCGGAACCGGCCGCCAGAACGCCCGTCCCCACACCCGGACGATGGCGTACAGGGTGAGCAGGCTGGTCAGCGCGCCGCCGGCGACCAGGATCAGCGCCAGCACCCTGCCGTCCTGAACGCCCGCCTCGAACAGCCCGACCTTGCCCAGGAAACCGGACAGCGGCGGCACGCCTGCCAGGTTCATCGCCGGGATGAAGAACAGGATCGCCAGCACCGGGGCCGCCGCGGCCAGGCCACCGATCCTGGCAAGCACGGTGGTGCCGGCGACCCGCTCGATCATGCCCGCACCCAGGAACAGCGCCGCCTGCACCAGGATGTGGTGCGCCACGTAATAGATCGACGCGCCCAGACCGGTCTCCGAGGCCAGCGCGATGCCGAACAGCATGTACCCGATGTGCGAGACCAGGGTGAAGGACAGGATCCGTTTGATCCCGGACTGGGCGATCGCGCCGAGAATGCCCACCAGCATGGTGAGCAGCGCCGCGATCATCAGCAGCGTCCCGAACGAACCGGGTGGGAACAGCAGCGTCTGCACCCGGATGATCGCGTAGATGCCGACCTTGGTGAGCAACCCGGCGAACACCGCGGTCGCCGGGGCGGGTGCGCTGGGGTAGGAATCAGGCAGCCAGGCGGACATCGGGAACACCGCGGCCTTCACCCCGAACGCCACCAGCAGCATGGCCTGCAGCGTCGCCACGATGCCCGGCGCGACCTGCGGCAGCTTCACCGACAGATCGGCCATGTTTACCGTGCCGGTCGCGGCGTAGATCATCGCAATGGCCGCCAGAAAGATCAGCGACGACAGCAGCGACACCACGATGTACGGCGCGCCGGCCCGCAGCCGTTCCCGCGTCCCGCCGATGGTGAGGAGCACATAGCTTGCGGTGAGCAGGATCTCGAAGCTGACGAAGAGGTTGAACAGGTCACCGGCGAGGAATGCATTGGTGACGCCGGTGGCCAGGATCAGGAAAGTCGGGTGGAAGATGGACACCGGGGTCTCCGGGGTCTCCGACCCGTCCGCCATGCCCTGCGAGATCGCGTAGACCAGCACGGTGAGCGCCACGATGGTGGACACCACCAGCATGAACGCGGCCAGCTCGTCGGCGACCAGGGTGATCCCGAACGGCGCTGTCCAGCCGCCGACGTGCATCACCATCGTCCCGTTCGCGGTGACCTGCAGCAGCATGATCAGCTCGACCAGCAATTGCGTCGCCAGCACGCCGACGGAGATCACCCGCTGCACCCGCGGGCGGCGGGAGGCGACCAGCGTGACGCCCGCACCCGCCAACGGCAGGATGACGGCCAGCGGCAGCAGCCAGTTCATTCGTCACCTCCACTGGGATCGGATCCGGCGTATTCGGAATCCTCGAGTTCCTCGGGGATCTCCGGTTCCCTCGTCACCTGGTAGTTGCGGTAGGCCATCGCCAGCAGGAACGTCGAGACCGCCAATCCGATGACGATCGAGGTGAGGATCAGCGCCTGCGGGATCGGGTCGGCCATCGCCTCGCCGTCCTTGGCCTGGCCGACGATCGGCGGGACCCCGCCGGTGCCGGACGCGAGGAGCAGCAGGTTGACGGCGTGGCCGGCCAGCAGGAAGCCCAGCAGCACCCGGATCAGGTTGCGGGACAGCATCAGGTAGATCCCGCAGGCGAACAGCCCGCCGATGGTCAATGCGAGCACCAGGTTGCTCGTCATCGGCGGGTCACCTGCCGCGGCGTCCGTGCCGCCGACTGGGACCGGGCCGATCCCTTGCGCCGCGACCCCGGTCCTCCCGAACCGCCCGACTGCTGGGTCTCGGCGCGCTCCAGCACGCCCTGCCGATCCAGTTCGGCGCCCAGCGATCGGAGCACGTCCAGCACCAGGCCGATGACGATGAGGTAGACGCCGATGTCGAAGAACGAGGAGGTGACGAACTTCAGCTCGCCCAGCACCGGCACCGTGCCGGACAGGATCGTCGACTGCAGCGCATCCCCGCCGACGAGCAGCCCGTACAGCGCGGTCACCGACGAGATCATCAGCCCGATCCCCATCAGGATCCCTGGGTCGACCGGGGCGGCCTCGCCCAGCTCGAACGCGCCGCCCGCGATGTACCGCAGGGTCAGCGCCAAGCCGACGATGAGTCCGGCGGCGAACCCGCCACCAGGAGCGTCGTGGCCGACGAACAGCACGTACACCGAGAACACCACGATGACATGGAAGATCATCCGGGTGACGACCTCGAGCAGGAGCGACCGGCGCGGCACCCAGTTGGTCGCCAGCCACGGTGACGGCTGACGCGGCTGCCGGGGGTCCTTGAGCATCGTGGGCCGGCGCGGTGTTCGCCCGGTGCGCCTGACGATGAAGATCAACGACGCCACCCCGGTCGCCGCCGCGATCAACACGGTGACCTCGCCGTAGGTGTCCCAGGCGCGGACGTCGACCAGGATGATGTTGACGATGTTCTTCCCGCCGCCGAACTCGACGGCGGGGCCGGCCAGATCCGCCGACACCGGGGTGGCCACCCTGGTGCCGGGGATGATCAGCGCCAGCGCCGTCATCAACGCCCCGGCCGCGAGGGCGATCGCCAACCGGAACCCGTTGCCGCGGTGCGAGGAGTACAGCGCCGTATCCGGCAGCCGGGTCAGTACCAGCAGCGCCGCGATCAGCGTCACGGTCTCGACCAGGATCTGGGTGAGGGCCAGATCCGGCGCCCCGCGCAGGATGAACAGCACGGAGATCACGTAACCGACCCCGCCGACCAGCATCACCGCGGTCAACCCGCGCCTAACCCTGGAGGTGGCGATCGCCAGGCCGACGATCACCAGCGACAGCACGAGTTCGGCGGGTTGGCCGAGCACCTCGAGATCCGCCGGCCCGGTGTCCGCGCGGATCAACATGGTGCCCGGGAACGCGACCAGGACGAGCAGGATCGCGCCCAGCGAGACCGGCAACGACCCGCGCTGCGTCGCGGCCGTGATGCCGACTGCCAGCTTGTTGACGCCCCTGAGGGTGGCGCGGTACCCGGCGCCGGGTTCGCCGCCGGGACGGGCGATCTCGCTGCTGCGCCGTTCCCGGGCACGTTGTGCGGCGAAGATCGCGGCACCCACCAGCCAGCCGGCCACCGACAGCGCGAGCGGCAGGTTGACCCCGTGCCAGAGCGCCATCGCGTCCTCATGGGTGGGTCCGGCGGACTGCGCATAGGACTGCAGCAGCGGTTCCAGCAGGGCCGGCCAGAAGCCGAGCACCAGACCCAGGACGACCAGCAGCAGAGTGGGGCCGGTCATCCAGGGCTCGGTTGGAATGGGTTGGGTTGTCGACACGGTGCCCCGGGCTGCCGTCGATGGTCCCCGCTGGCCCGTCGCGTCCGGTGCCGGGGCGCCGATCCGCTTGTCCCCGAACGCGCCCCACAGGAACCTGGCGCTGTACGCCACCGTCAGCGCCGAGCCGAGCGCCATCACTGCGGTCCCGATAGCGCCCGCCGTCCCACCGTCCAGCAGGCCCGCGTACCCGGCTTCCTTGGCCGCGAACCCGATCATCGGCGGGATCCCCGCCATAGAAAATGCCGCGATGGTGCCCATGACCGCGATCGTGGGCATGGTCCGGCGCAGCCCGGACAGCTTGGTGAGATCCCTCGTGCCGCAGGATGTGTCGATGATCCCGACGACGAAGAACAGCGGCGCCTTGAACGTCGCGTGGGCGATCAGCATGGCCATGCCGCCGAGCAGCGCATCCGGGTTGCCGCAGCCGATGAGCAACGTCATGAGCCCCAGTTGGGAGACGGTGCAGTAGGCGAGCAGCAGCTTGAGGTCGCGCTGGCGCAACGCTATGACCGCGCCGAACAGCATGGTGCCGCCGCCGAGGGTCATCAGCAGCGGCTGCCACAGCGGCAGGATCGCGAACGCGGGTGCGAGCCGCGCGAAGAGGTAGATGCCGGCCTTGACCATGGTCGCGGCGTGCAGGTACGCGCTGGCCGGGGTGGGCGCGGCCATCGCCCCCGGGAGCCAGAACTGGAACGGGACGATCGCCGACTTGCTGATCCCGCCGACGATCATCAGCACGATCCCGGTGGTGATCAGCGGCCCGGACGGCGGGTTGGCGATGACCTCCGACAGGGTGAACGTGCCGGCGGTGACGCCCAGCATGACGACGCCGACCAGCATCGCCAGGCCGCCGGCAGTGGTCACCATCAGCGCCTGCGACGCGGACATCCGGGCGGCTCTGCTGCCGGTCCGGTGCGCGATGAGGATGTAGGAGAGCAGTCCGGTGAGCTCCCAGAAGATCACCAGCAGGATCAGGTTGTCCGCCCAGACCAGGCCGAGCATGGCGCCGGCGAACGCGATCAGCGATCCGGTGTAGCGGCCGGCGCCGTCGTCACCGGGCGGGAAGTACCGGGCGGAGTACAGCAGCACCAGCGTGCCGATGCCGGCGATAACCAGCGTCATGATCATCGCCAGGGCGTCCAGCCGCAGGTCGATGTCCAGCGACAGGGTCGGCACCCAACTCACGCTGGCCGACTCCGCGCCGCCGTCGAGGACCTGCGGTATCTGCGCGGCCGCCCACACCGTGGTCGCGGCGGGCAGCACGGCGGAGGCGAGCAGCGCGCCCCGGCCCCATAGCCGGGTCAGCGAGGGGGCGATGAGCGCGAGCGCGACGTACGCGACGAGAAACCATGGGGCGAGCGCGAAAAGGCCCGGCGATCCGGTACCGGTCATCGGCTCGCCAGCGGCTCGCCCGGGGCTTCACGGGCCCGCGACGGGCCGGGCCTGACGGTCGAGCGCACGGGTCTCCCGGGTGTTCGGTGGGGTCTGGCGCTCACCCTACCGAGACGCGGCGCCGGCATCAGGACAGGTCCGCGGGTGCCCCACTGCCAGTCGTCGGTCCGTCTGCCCTACCCCCACCTTTCCGGCGCGGATCAAAGTCGGCGGCGCGGATGATGTTGGCGATTGTGGGACTGGTGGGGCTGAAGTCAACCTGTTCATCCGCGCGGGGTACGGAGCGCGGGCCGCCAGTCGGGCCCCCCCAAAGACACAGTCGGCGGCCGAACCGGGTCGCCTCGCCGGACAGGGCCGCCGCCCACCGGAAGATCACGGCTTGAGGCCTTTTCGAGTCGTTCCACGACCTTGGATGGCCGGGGGTCTTGATCATGACCAGCTCACTTCGCCCCGTGGCACGAGCGGTAGCGCGGCGGGTCGGGGCCGTGCGGGTGGTGCCGCGGCGGGGTCGCTGTCCCTGACACGAGCGGCCGGTGGTGCGGATCGGCCCTTGCGGTGTCAGGGCGTCATGGGCGCGGCAGACCATTCAGTCCACATTCGAAAGATCACGACCTCAGGCCCTTTCGAGTCGTGGCACAACCTGGGATGGCCGGAGGTCTTGATCATGGCCAGGTGACTGAGCCCGGCGAGGCGCCAGGGACGGCAGCGGCGGCGCGGCAGCAGCGGCGCGGCAGCAGCGGCGCGCGAGGTCAGATCCTTCCGGATCAACGCACGCCCGCGCCCAGCCTGCGGCTACAGCAGCGCGCGGGTGGTGCTCGCGTCGGTTTCCAGCTCGGCGAACGCGCCGCGGATCGCGTCCAGCGAGTCGTTGACCTGAGACGCCTCGGTCACCCCGTCGGTGTCCACACCCGCCAGCGCCGCGGCGGTGCTCAGCTCCAGCAGCTTGGCGTAGACCTCACCCACCTCGTCGACAGCCGCGGTCAGTTTTTCCAGCAGACCGCGCCGACGGTCCAGCATCCGACCGACCGACGCCCGGACCTCGCCGGAGCGCGGCATCTGACGGGCGACGTCCTGGGCCCTGGCCACCGCGTCTTCGACGGCGTCGACCGCCCGAGCCACCCGATTCGCGACGCTGTCCGCGGTCCGCGCCGCCTCCACCGCCTGCGCGGCCGACATCGCCACCGCGGGCGCCAGCTCAGTACGCTGCAGGTGCTCCAGGTCCCGCCGGTAGCTCTGCAGTGTCGCCACCAGCCCCGCCTGGACGGTGCCCTTGCGGAGCGGTGGCGCCTCCCGCTCGTCGGACTCGGCATCGCCGCGCACCACTCCGCCGACCACGGCCGCCACCCCGAGCATCCCCGCGCCGACCAGGCCGACCGCGCCGACCGGGAGCCCGATCGCCCAGGCGGACCCGGCGCCGACCCCCACAGCAATCAGGCTCCACGGATCGCGCAATGCCCGAGCGGCCCGGGAAGCGAACGAGCCGGCCATGGTGCGCGTCCGATCGATGAGAGGTGGCGAGCGGTCAACAAACGGCGGTCACAAGGACAAGTAGGTCAGAAGTTCGACAGCACGTTGGCGAAGACCTTGTCGATCGTCGCCGGGTCACGGGCATCGTAAGCCGCGGCGCGTGATGCCTCCGAGATCTGCTTCAGCACATCGAGGTCGGCGTCCGGCCCGTACGCGATGGTGAACACCCGAACACCGTTCTCCTGGGCGCTGCTCTGCAGGTAGCTGAGCAGGCCGTTGAGGTCGTTGTCGGTGTATTCATTGCGTCCGTCGGTGAGCACCACCACCGCGTTGATGGAGTTGGGATCGGACGAGGCGTTCATCTTCTTCGCAGCCGCTCTGGTCGCGGCGTACAGCGGGGTGCCGTTCAATGGGGTCAGCCCGGCGATCGCGGTGGTGATCGGCTGACGGGTCTGGCTGAGCGGCGCGACGTCCACCAGCTGGGCGGTGATCGTGTCGGGGGTCGGCAGGTCCGTGGTGAACACCCAGAAACCCACCTGATCGGTGTCCGCCAATTGGCCGAGCGCGGTGGTCGCCGCGGACTTGGCGAGGTCGAGTTTGCTCTTGCCACCCGACCAGGAATCGGCGCTCATCGACCCGGAGACGTCCATCACCACCAGGATTCTGGCGGGTTTGCGCACCTCCGCCCAGAGCGAGCGAACGTCACTGAGGACCTCAGGGGCGGGCGGGTTCAGGGTGATCGTCACCCCGTCGGCCTTGACGGTGGAACTGGACGTGATCGGGTCGCCGGCCTGTCCGTCGGCGGTCCGGAAGAACGCGTCGGTGAACAGCTTCTGCTGCTCGGGCAGCAGCAGGTAGTCCAGGAAATCCTGCGCGCCGGCCTTCTTGTCCGCCGTCGACCACGGAGCGTCCAGGATGACGTAGGGGCTGTCGCTGAACAGCGTGCCCTCCTTCGGGTACACGGCCACCAGCGGGACCTTCGGCGCCGCGTGGTCTCCCAGGGTGGCCGGGTCGCCGCTGGGATTGCCGCCGTTGTAGTCCAGCACGCTCTTCTCCTCGACGGCGACGGCCGAGAGGTACCCGAGAGCGGCACCCGCGTCGTCGGCGCGTTGCAGGTTCGACAGGTACGTCAGCGTGGTGTCGCCGTAGTGGATGACCGAACTCTCGACGTCCTTGAGGTACCGCTGCACCTCCGGCTTCTGCAGCGCGGCGGTGGTCAGGTCCGATGACGTGCCGGTGGCGGCCACCAACGTGCCGATCGTCGCGGCCAGGCCCGAGGTCGAGATGGTCGGGTTCGTCTTGCCGAGAGTGAACTTCCCCCACTCGGGGTGTCCCTTGGAGGCCCAGCCCTGCGGGTCCTTGGCCAGCGCCAAAACGTCCGCCCAGCCGATCGGGGTGTCGGGCCAACCCAGCGCGGTGGCCATCGGCTGCGGCATGGCCAGCACCAGCGGCGTCGACGTCACCGACGGGAGGTCCGCCGGAGCGGTGCTGACCAGATTGGGCTTGTCCTTGGCCGTCAGGTCGGTCTTCAGCAAGCTCACCCAGGTGGACGCCGCGGGAGTCCAGACGTCCGGCGGAGTGCCGTTGAGGGTCGCGTCCCAACCGGCCGCGAGGTTGGCCTCGCCGGTGCCCGACGCCACCGCATTGACCACCACGTCGTAGCACTTGCCGTTGACGGTCCGACCGGAGTCCCGGTACGAGTTCGCGATCTGGCCCATCAGGGCGGCCTTCTCACTGGACGCCGCGACGGTGACCGTCTCGCAGCCCTCCCGCGCCGGCCGCTGGCCGGTGTTCGGCGAGGCGCTGCTGGTGGTGTCCCCGCCACTGGCAGACCCGCTGTCGTCCCGGGTGGTGAAGTATCGGATCCCCAGGATGAGCAGTACCCCGGCGAGCGCCGCAGCGATGATCGGCAGTTTGCTCCGCGAACCGGACGTCCTGCCCCCGGACGGTGATGTCACCCGTCAGCCCTCCATTGCGGCGCCGTATCGATCCGCGTCTGTCGGTGTCGCGCGCGAACCGCGCGCACCGGTGATGCTCATTGTGCCTGGCCGGAGGGTGAGCGCAGGCGTGATCACGGGTAAGGAGCTCAGCGAGAGTTCGACCGACCCTCGTCCTTGTTCACCCTGCGGCGCGCCAACGAGGACACGATCCTGTCGATCCAGCCCATGACGGTCTTCATCGAGGTTCTCCTGCTTGTTCGCGGTGACGGTCGCCGTGCGGCGGCTCGGCTGTCTGACCACCCCAGCGTGCCACGCGACGTGCCGCGCCGGTGGTTCGGTGGCCGGACTACCGTCGGCGGGTCGGCGGGCGGACTACCGTCGGCGGGTCGGCGGGCGGACGAGTACGCGGCCGACCACTGCGGGGGGCGGACGAGCGGGAGGTGACCGTCAGCGGATGAACCTCAGGTGTTCAAGGCGGCCGCGCAGAACGCGCCGACCACCTGGACCGAGGGACCGCAGTTCACCCAGGTCTACGGCTACGTGCAGGACGGTCTCGGCCAGATGGCCGACAAGGAGATCACGCTGTCGCAGATGCTCACGCAGATCCAGTCCAAGACCGTGGACCCGCTCACCCAGCAGGGACTTCAGGTCACCACCGACTGAGCCCCGCCGTGCTGGCCGACCGGCCCGACATCACTGCGCAAGACCACCGCGCAAGACCACCGCGCAGGACCGCCGCGCAGGTTCACTCACCCGACACGATCGGCAGCACGAAGAAGGTAGGCCCGAGATGTCCAGCTCCCTGATCGCAAGCTCGCGACCGTCCGGCGCCGCTCCGGAGCCGAGCGCCCGGCACGCCGGCAACGCCGCATCGCGCCCTACCTCTTCGTGCTGCCGTTCTTGGTGCTGTTCCTGGTGTTCACCGTGACGCCGCCGGATCCTGGCGTTCTGGAACAGCCTGTACTCCGAGCAGTCGACCTCCGGCTCGGCTTCGGCGGCACCGTCACCAAGT
>JBBQJM010000092.1:0-10630 GCA_038325895.1 Mycobacteriales bacterium | reverse complement strand
ACCTTGAACCAGGTGTGCGGACCGCTGCCCTGGTACCAGCCGGGCGCAGCCTGCACGGCAACAAAGGCCAACGGATCACCGAACTGGATCCACAGATACATGCACCAAGCGGCCAGGCCGAGGCCGGAGACCAGCACGCCGGCCTCCCGCCACCGGACTGCCGGAACCGCTCGGAGCAGCTCGCGCCAGCCTGGGTGACGGGGGTGGTCGGCGGGGCCCTGGGCCGGCCGGTCGCTGACGGTGCCCTCTGTGCCCTCTGTTACCTCTGCGCCCTCTGCGCCCTCTGCGCGGACTTCCCCAGCGAGTGTGCGCTGCTCGGCGAGCATCTCGAGCATCCGGACAACCAATCCCACCGCCACCGCGACTCCGACCGGTCGCCCCGCGGTGGCCAGCGCGCCCACGAGGCCGGCCAGCCAGTAGTGCCGCCGTTCCAGCAACAGGAACGAGCCGATCGCGGTGAGCAGGAACAGCGACTCGCCGTACATCGCCCCGTAGAGGTAGAACGCGTAGGGGTACAGCAACAGCACGGCGATCGCAGTGACGGCACCGGCACGGGGCAGCCGCCGCCAGACCCATTGGGCGAACAGCACCGCGGTGGCCGCGCCGCAGAGGACGGCGATCAGCGAGCCGGCCGCCTGGTCGTCACCGATCAGCCAACCGACGCCGCGAACGGTCATCGGGTAGGTCGGGAAGAACGCGATGGGAGACTGCACCCCGGGGGTGTAGCTGTAGCCGGATTCGGCAATCCCGTAGTACCAGCCGGAGTCGTTCGAGAACCAACCGTCCAGCCACGCCGGTCCGTCCAGGTACTCATACCCCGGCGGCCGCACCAGGCCGCGGGTGGCCACCGTGACGACGAGGGTCAGGACCGCTGTGATGGCCAGGAACGCCGCCATCACCGCCAGGATCGGCGGGCGGCCGCCGGCAGCGGCGGCAGGAGTGCGAACCGTTGGGCTGACTGAGCCCACGTTGCCTCCCACGTCCTGGGTCGTGACGAAAGGGACGAAGGCATTAGCGTACTCAGCGGTGCGGACAATCCGACGTCACACCGCGACGAACGGCCGACGTGTTCCAGGGGGTCCAGCGGTGAACCTGGCGTTGCTCGGGGTCGGCGCCGCGGCGATGTGTTCCGGCGGTGCCGCGGTGCTCCAGGCCTCGGCCGTCCGGCGGCTGCCGACGGCCTCAGCGGTGAATGCCGGTTTCGTCGTTCGACTGGCCCGGAGCCCGCGGTACCTGCTCGCGCTGGCACTGGTGGTCGCCGGCTTCGGATTGTCCATCCTGGCCCTGCGCAGCCTCCCGCTGTTCGTGGTGCAGGCCGGCCGCGCCTCCAGCCTTGCCGTCACCGCCGTGCTGGCGGTGCTGACCCTGCACGTCCGGTTGCGTCGCCACGAGGTGATCGCTGTCGCCTGCATCGTCGCGGGCCTGCTCGCGCTGGCGCTGGCCACCGGCCCGCAGAGCGCAGCCGAGGTCGGCACGGTCACCAGGGTGGCGCTGCTCGGTGCAGCACTGCTGGCGGGTGCGGCCGCGGCCGGCGCGCTGCGGATCCGGCCGGCCAGCCGATCGGGCGTGGTGCTGGCCGTGCTTGCCGGGCTCTGTTTCGGGCTGCTCGCCGTCGGCGCCCGGATCGTCCGCGGCTTCGCGGTCCCGACATTGCTGGCCGATCCGGCGGCGTGGGCGATGGCCGCCGCTGGCGTCCTTGGGCTGCTGCTCGGCGCGGCCGCACTGCAGCGGGCCGGCGTGGTGACCGTCACCGGTGCGATGGTGTCCACCGAGACCCTGCTCGGCGCCGGCCTCGGCGTGCTGCTGTGCGGCGACAGCCCGGCGCCCGGCGGCACTCCGGCGGCGCTGGCCGGCTTCGCCCTGGTGCTGGCCGGAGCCCTGGTGCTCGCCCGGTTCGGCGCGCCGGCGCCGGACGCGCACGGACATGAAGAGCCGGCGACCCTGCCCATCGCCTGATCGCCCGCTCCCCCATTCGTCGATTCAGGCCAGGTCGGGCATCTCCAGCATCTCTGTGACCAGCGCCGCGATCGGCGATCGCTCCGACCGCGTCAGGGTCACGTGCGCGAACAACGGGTGGCCTTTCAGCGTTTCGATGACCGCCGCGATTCCGTCGTGCCGACCCACCCGCAGGTTGTCCCGCTGCGCCACATCATGGGTGAGCACCACCCGGGAATTCGTCCCCAGCCGGGACAGCACGGTCAGCAACACGTTGCGCTCCAACGATTGTGCCTCGTCGACGATGACGAACGAGTCGTGCAGCGAGCGGCCCCGGATGTGGGTCAGCGGCAGCACCTCGAGCATCCCGCGTACGATCACCTCCTCGATGACCTGCGGCGAGGCCACCGCGGACAGGGTGTCGAACACGGCCTGCGCCCACGGCTGCATCTTGTCGTTCTCGCTGCCCGGCAGGTAACCCAGCTCCTGCCCGCCGACGGCGTACAGCGGGCGGAACACCACGACCTTGCGGTGCGCGCGGCGTTCCATCACCAGTTCCAGCCCGGCGCACAAGGCCAGCGCTGACTTCCCGGTGCCGGCCCGGCCGCCGAGCGAGACGATGCCGATCTCCTCGTCCATCAGCAGCTCGAGGGCGATGCGCTGCTCGGCGGACCTGCCGCGTAGCCCGAATGCCTCCTTCTCGCCGCGCACCAGCCGGATCTGCTTGCCCGGCGTCACCCTGCCCAGCGCGGAACTGCTCGGCGTGACGAGCTTGACCCCCGTGTGGCAGGGCAGTTCGCGGGCGGTGTCGGCATCGATGACCCCGGTGTGGAACAACGTGTCCACCTGCTCGGTGGTCACCGGCAGTTCTGCCATGCCGGTCCAGCCGGACGGGACGATGTCCTGTGCGCGGTACTCGTCCGCGGTGAGGCCGACGGCGGAGGCCTTGACCCGCAGCGGCATGTCCTTGGAGACCAGCACGACGGACCCCGCCGGCCTCTCCCGAGCCAGGTTCAGCGCGCAGGCCAGAATCCGAGAGTCGTTGCTGTCATTGCGGAATCCGGCCGGGAGCACCGTCGCGTCGGTATGGTTCAGCTCGACATGCAGGGTGCCGCCGGTCATGGCAGGAGTGCCGTCCGCCCCGTCCCGCGCACCGTGCTGTGCCTTGTCCGAGGCCGCCATTCCGCCCACCGGCACCGGCGCGTCCAGCCGGCCGTACTGCACCCGAAGGTCGTCCAGGATGCGCAGCGACTGACGGGCGAAGTAGCCCAGTTCCGGATGATGCCGCTTGTCCTCCAGTTCCCCGATCACCACCAACGGCAGCACGACCTCGTGTTCGGCGAACCGGTTCAGCGCCCAGGGATCGGAGAGCAGTACCGACGTGTCGATGACGTACGTGCGGCGACCGGGCGGAGCGGAAGCAGCGGCGTCGACCGGGCGATCGGGCTGATCGGACTGCTGGAACTGGTCGGGATGATCCGAGACATCAACGATGTCGTGCTGGCCATGCGAGAGCGAGAGGTCTGCGGCGGATCGACGTGTGGCCACGAGCGGCTCCCTGGCGAGCGCGTGGTGGCGCGCCCGCTTCCTCGAGAAGGGCCGGCGGTCTCCCTCTTCCCGCGGTGACAGCTTCCGCGGACACGGGGGCCTGACGCCGACCCCCTCGTGCTCGGTGCTGCAGTTGCGGCACGCACGATCGGGGCCTCCCGGATGAGCCGTTGCTGTACGGCTCACGTTTCGGACGTTACCGGTGCTGACGACCTGTTCTGATCCAACACGCAAACAATCACGTGAACATCGGATGTCGGCGTTGTTGGCCCCAGAGCGTCGGAGGAACGTCAGACCGTGGTGTCCGGCGCTGCCACGGGTCGGTCCACCGCGGCAGTACCCATGGCCCGCGGCAGCACCACCGTCATGGTCAGCCCGCCACCGGAGCTGTGCGAGGCCATGATCCGTCCGCCGTGCGCGCGGACGATGGCCGCCACGATGGACAGCCCCAGGCCGGTGCCGCCCTTCTCCCGGCTGCGGGAGGCGTCGACCCGGTAGAACCGATCGCACAGCCGCTCGAGGTCGTCGTCACCGACACCTGGCCCGTTGTCGCTGATGATGACCGCGATCTCGTCGGCTCCCGGCAGCACCGACGCGGTGGCCACCGTGCCCTCGTCGGTGTGCGTGCGGATGTTGGCGAGCAGGTTGGCGAACAGCTGGTGCAGCCGCAACCGATCACCGAGCACGACGGCGCTGCCCGGTACGCCGGCGAGCCGCCAGGTGCGCAGGGGGTCGATGACGGCGGCGTCGTCGACAACGCCGCCGAGCAGCTCCCGCAGGTCCACCCGCTCGTGCGCGGCGGTGCGCTCGGCATCTGCCTGGATCAACGTCAGCAGGTCCTCGACCAGCGCCCCCATCCGCCGCGCCTCGAAACCCATCCGCGCCATGGCCCGATCAACGGCGGCGCCGTCCGGCAGCGCCCCTGCGCCGTACAGGTCGGCGTAACCCCGGACCGCAGCCACCGGGGTGCGGAGTTCGTGCGAGGCGTCCGCGACGAACTGCCGTAGCCGGTCCTCGCTGCGCCTGCGGTCCTCCAGCAGCGAGGAGATGCCGTCGAGCATGCCGTTCAGCGCCGCACCCAGCCGGCCGATCTCCGTGCTCGGATCGGCGTCCTCCACCCGGCGGCTGAGGTCTCCGGCCGCGATGTCGTCGGCGGCTTCGGCCATCGTCTCCAGCGGCCGCAGCTCACGGCGGATGACCAGACCGGCGGTGGCGCCGAGCAGGATCAGCAGACCGACGGTGACCAGCAGTTCGACCAGCACCAGCCGTCGGAAGGTCTGGTCGACGTCGTCCAGCGGCATCCAGGCGACCAGGTAACCGGGTTCGTCGCCAAGCCCGACCGGGAATCCGCGGGCCAGGTAGCGCTGGTTGCTGTCGGCGGCGTCATAGACGGTGGCCGGAGCGCCGATCCAATCGTTGCCCGTCAGTTGGGGGTTGGCGGCGGCATTGCTGGCGGTCGGTACCCGGACCACGGAGATGCCGTCGGCGGACACCGTCGACCAGCCGATTTCGCCGCGAAGCTGGGCCTTCTCGCTCAGATCGGCCAGCGTTTGCGAGGTGACCCGCTGGTCCCGGCTGACCGTCGCGATCACGCCGGCCAGGGTCACCTCTTTCGCCGCGACCTGCGTCTCCCGCACCACAAGGGGCAGCACGATGTCGACCGCGATCAGCGCGACGGCCGCAACGGCGACCACCAGGGCAATGAGCCTGGCGCGCAAGCTCCAGCGGCGGTGCGGTGGCATCGGTACCGGCCCGCGCGCCACCACCGGAGGCGCGGTACCGGCCGGGGGCGGGATCGGCGTCATCGGCACCGGCGTCATCGGAACGGGATCGGTGGGCAGTGACAACTGATCGGCGCGCAGCGGCCCGGCCGGGTGCTCGCTCATCGGTCCGTCATCGCTGATCCGCTCAGTGCCGTTGGCCGCGAAGGACGTAACCGAAGCCGCGGTGCGTGTGGATCAGCGGCTCGCCGGAGGCGTCCACCTTGCGACGCAGGTAGGAGATGTAGGTGGCGACCACGGAGTCGTCGCCGTAGAAGTCCGTCCCCCACACCGCGTCCAGCAGTTGTTGGCGGGACAACACCACGTTGGCGTTGATCATCAGGTGGCGCAGCATCTTGTATTCGGTGGGCGCCAGTTCGATCGGCACGCCCGCCCTGGTCACCTGATAGGTCTCCGGGTCGAGTTCGAGGTCGGCCACCCGCAGCTGCCCGTCGTCGTCAGTCTCCGGACGCGTCCGGCGCAGCACGGCGGCCACCCGGGCGGCGAGTTCCTCCAGCCCGAACGGCTTAGTGACGTAGTCGTCGCCGCCGGCGGTCAGGCCAGCGATCTTGTCCTTGGGGGTGTCCCGGGCGGACAGGAAGACCACCCCGGCATCGACGCCGGCCGAGCGCACCCGCTTCATCACTTCCAGGCCGTCGAAGTCCGGCAGCATGACGTCGAGGATGATCAGGTCGGGATGCATGTCGCTGGCGATCCGCACCGCTTCCCGCCCGGTCGCCGCGACGGCCACCTGGTACCCGAGGAATCGCATCGAGGTGGCGACGATGTCCTGCAAGGACGGCTCGTCGTCGACAACCAGCAGTCGGGCCTGGCCACTCATCAGTCATTCCCCTCGTCGGCGATCTTCGGGCGAGCAAATCCCATTTATCCCGCTGATGCCACTGAATCAGAATCACAACCGACCTCCCGCAGAATCGCATGGGAAGCGGGCGTGAGCCACCGCATCGGCGTATCAGAACGCGCTTGCCGTCTCGGCCTGGATCAGAGCGGGGGTCAACGGTTCGTCGAGCAGCCGCTGGAACCGGCCCAGCGCGCTCGTTCCCGGACCACGCGCGTCGAGCCAGGGTCGGAGCAGCTTCCCGCCCTCGACGTACGTCGAGGTGTAGGCCCGCCAGAGCGGGTCGATGAGGAAGCGCATGCGCTGACGTGCCTGTTCCTCGGTCAACAGCGCCCACCGCTGCAGGTAGGCGATCACCTCGTCGGGGTCGGTGCCGCGGTCGTGCAGCAGGATCGCGGCGTTCTGCCGAACGGCGCTGAGCGGCCGGCCGGCGATCTCCAGCGCCTCGGCCAGGTCAGGGTCGAAGCTCGGCCCGATCCCCTCGAGCACTTGTGCCAGCCAGCGCCCCCACCCCGGACCGACCGCGGCGGTCAACGCCAGGTCGCCCAGCCCCTCGGCCATCAGGCACTGCGGGGTGTTCACCAGGAAGATGGTGTGCTCGACCTCGCCGGCGCCGCGGACCAGTAGCTCCTCCTTGCGACAGTGCTCGGTGTGGTGGCCGGGATAGCACTCGTGCGCGACCAGCACACCCAGCTGACTGACCCGGTGGCCGATGTCGGCATTGACCGCGACTCGGGAGCGGAAGTTGCCGAGGTAGTAGTTGAAGCCGCTCCACGCCACGTCGCGGGCGATCTCGAAGTCGATGTGTTCATCCAGCGCGGCCAGCCCGGTGTCGTGGCTGATCCGCTCCCGCAGATTCGCCGCGATCGCCCGGACCGCCGGTTCGACGAGGTCGACCGGGCACAACTCCGCTGCGCGGAGCGCGGCGAGCCGATCCCCGACCGGCCCGGTGCCGCCCAGCAGTTCGCCGATCCGCGCATGGGCGTCGGCGAAGACGTCCGTGTCGATCAGCTCGATCGTGACCTGGAAGTAGCCGGCGACCTCGTCGACCAGCGACATCGACTCCCCCGCCAGCCGGCGCCCGGCCAGCGACAGCGCATCCAGGTGAGCGGTCAGGAAGGCGGCCCGCTGCGGCTCCAGCTCGGTGTCGGCGACCGCCGCGGACAACGCCGCCGCCCGTCGGGACAGGACCAGCGGCTCGGGCGCCGGTTCGTCGGCGACCTCGCGCCGCAGCGCCGGGTCACCGGTGTAGGCATCGACGAACCCGTCCACGATCCGGTCGAACCGCAGGCCCAACTTCAGGTACTCGGTGACCAGATCCATGCCGGACAGAGTAGGCGAGTAGGCGGTGTGGAAGTCGGCACAGAATTCGTGGGCCTTGTTGCACCGAACCGCGCTGAATCAACGCCACGCAGCCGGTCCCAGGTTATTCGCCGTATCGACGGTGCCGCGCGGCGTAATCGCGGAGCGCCCGCAGGAAGTCGACCCGCCGGAAATCCGGCCAGTACGCCTCACAGAACCAGAACTCCGAATGCGCGCTCTGCCACAACAGGAACCCGGACAGCCGCTGCTCACCCGAGGTCCTGATCACCAGGTCGGGGTCGGGCTGGCCCGAGGTGTACAGGTGCTCGCCGATGGTGTCCACATCCAGTGAGTCGATCAATTCCTGTACACCCATGCCCTCCTCGAGCCCGGTCCGCAGCATCGAGGTGACGGCGTCGACGATCTCCTGCCGTCCGCCGTACCCGACTGCGATGTTGACCTGCAGGCCCGTCCGATCCTCGGTGCGCATCTCGGCTGCGGTCAACCGGGTGGCCATCGGGGCCGGCAGCACGTCCCTGGCGCCGACGATCCGCAGTTTCCAGAGCTGGCCGGGTGCGGCCAGTTCGTCCACCACGTCGGTGATGATGGCCAGCAAGGGCAGCAGCTCGTCATCCGCCCGGCGCAGGTTCTCGGTGGACAGCAACCACAGGGTGACCATGCCGATGCCGGCCTCGCGGCACCACTCCAGCAGGTCGGCGATGTGAGCGGCACCCGCCCGGTGTCCCTCGGTGGGATTGGTGAACCCGGCCTTGCGGGCCCATCGGCGATTCCCGTCGAGCATGACGCCGACGTGGTGCGGGATTTGCGCTCCGAGGAGTTCCCGGGTCAACTTGCGTTCGTAGACGCGGTAGACCAACGACGGGAGCCTCACGGGAGTTGACCCTACTGGCGCGGGTGGGCCCCGGCAGGGACCGGGATCACTCCCCGCACCCTGGGAAAACGCAGGCAACTACAGCACGATGGAGTGATGACCACGGCCGAGGCGACCACTACGCCGTTCCTGGATCGGCCGCGGGCCAGGGGCTGGATCCACGTGTACTCCCTCGTCGCGGCGATCGTGATGGGCCTGGTACTGATCCCGGTCGCGGGAATCTGGGTCGGAGTCGGTGCCGCCTTCGCCTGTGCGGTCTATGCCGTCACCCTCGTCGGTCTGTTCGGGATCAGCGCCACCTACCATCGCCACACCTGGAAGTCACCGCAGGCCAGAACCTGGATGAAGCGCGCGGATCACTCGATGATCTTCGTCTTCATCGCGGGCACCTACACTCCGATCGCCGCACTGGCCCTCCACCCGCCGACCAGCACCGTCATCCTGGTGACGGTCTGGATCGGCGCAGCGGGCGGCGTGGCGCTCAAGATGCTGTGGCCACACGCGCCGACCTGGATCGGCGTGCCGTTCTACCTCGCGCTCGGCTGGGTGGCGGTGTTCGTGCTGCCGGATCTGTGGCGCAGTGTCAGCGTGGCGGCCGTCGTGCTGATCGCCGCGGGCGGCCTGCTGTACACGGTCGGCGCAATCTTCTACGCCACTCGCAGGCCGAACACCTGGCCCAAGACGTTCGGCTACCACGAGTACTTCCACGCCTGCGTGTCACTGGCCGCGCTGTGTCACTGCGTGGCCATCTGGATGTTGCTGTTCCAGGTTCGCTGATCGCTCGGCGCTGATGGTTCGCCGCTGATGGTTCGGCGCTGATGGTTCGGCGCTGATGACCCCGCTCAGCCGAGGTCGGGTCCCTGGTCGCGGAGCCGGTTGACCTCTTCCATCGCCGAGCGCAGATCGCCCAGCCAGGAATCGGCGTGCTGACCGACCAGCCGCACCGCCCACACCACGGCGTCCGACCGGGACCTGGCGACGCCGGACTCGACCAGCGTGTCCAGGATCTGGCGCTCCGCCTGCCGCAGGCGCGTCATCACCGGGGCGGACAGCGTGGTGAACAGTTCCTGGGTGCCACCCAGCCGGGCGCCCCAGGAAATGTCCCGGCCGTACCGGAACTGGCCCTGACGGGCGATCTCGATCCGGTCCGCGCGGGTGTCCTCGCGGAACCGCGCGATGCGTCCCGCCTCGGCGGCCGCCTTGGCGGCGTCGTCGGCGAACTCCTCGGTCAGTGCGGGCAGGTCACCGACGACGATGATCTCGTCGCGATCCACCGACACGCTCGGCGCGCCGGTGAACCAGTCCTCCGGGAGCCGGCCGGCAAACCATCCGGCTGCGTCCGAGGCGTCCGGGGCTTCCGGCGCCCCGCCGCGTCCCCGACCGCGTGGGCCGAATCCCCGGCCCGGTCCGTAGCCGCCGAACCCTGGTCCACGACCACCCTTGCCGCCGCGCCCGTGCGGGCCGCCACGGCGTCCTGGGTCGGGCTCTTCGCCTTCGCCCCATGCTTCTGTGAAGTATCCCCTCATTCGGGAGACTCCTTTCTTGTTATGACGGTGTTGATTACACCGTTACATGCCATACAACTGCACCACTTGTCACCGTTGTTCCCGACATTCTACCCACGCGATGTGATCCACGTCACACCCCTTGCCAGCGCGGATCAACGTCGCCGACGCGCACGAACGTCTCGGTTATTGGGCTGGAGTGACGCGAGTACACGAGTTCATCCGCGGGCCGAAAGTTGATCCGCGCCGGAAACGGGCAGAGACCGCGCCGAAATGGGGGACCGAGAGGGCGGGTCAGCGGTTGGTCAGCAGTGCCTGGAGATCCGCCGGGGCGGTGACGGGCCGGTCGCAGACGAATCCGCGGCAGACGTACGCGGTCGGCGCCCCGCCGATCGCCGGACGGGCGGCGAGCAGTTCCCGACCAGGCGCGTCCGGGAACCCGACGTCGATGACGGAGCCGCCGGGCGCGTCACGCCGCGCCACCGCCGCCAGCGCGTCGCGTGCCGGGCCAGGCTCGCCCGCAATCACCACCTGCAGTGGACCGGACGCAACCACCTCAGCAGCGCACAAGTGCCAGCCCGCGGACCGCGGGAACCTGGCGACCAGCACCGCCACCGACGCCAAGGACGCCTCGGCGCAGGCGCGATAGTCGGCGTTGCCGGTCAGTGCGGCGGCGGTCAGCAGGGCGTTGGTGATCGCCGACTGGCCCGACGGCGCCGCGCCGTCGGTGGGATCCCGCGGTCGCACGATCAGCGGCCCCGCGTCGTCCGCGGTGTCGTAGAAACCGCCCGTCCACCGCCCCCGACTCTCGAGCGAGTCGTCGGCCGGG
>JBBQJM010000091.1:0-10656 GCA_038325895.1 Mycobacteriales bacterium | reverse complement strand
GCAGCGCGCGCCCGACCGTGGACCATGGAGCCATGTCGACGTCGCAATCCGTCAGTCCCACCTTGCGCCCTCCGGCGCACCTGGTGTCGCCGCGAGCCGTCTACTACTGGTTCATCCGTGCACTGGCCGGCTGGCTCCTGGTGATCGCCGTGCAGGTGATCGCCTGGGTCATCGACTGGCCGGTACCGCCGTGGCACGCGCAGCTGCTCGCGGCCACTGTGCTCGTCGCCGCCGCGCACCTGATCGTGATGCCGCGCTGGCGGTACCGCGTGCACCGTTGGGAACTCACCGATGACGCCGTCTACACCCGGACCGGGTGGTGGACGCAGGAGTCCCGGGTCGCGCCGCTGTCCCGGGTGCAGACGGTCGACACCGAACGCGGCCCGATCGGACGGCTGTTCCACTTGACCAAGGTCACGGTGACGACCGCGTCAGCGGCGGGGCCGCTGACGATCGACGGGCTCGACGACGAGGTCGGCATCGCGTTGACCGCGGCGGTGACGGCGGCGGCCCAGGCCGTTCGGGATGACGCCACTTGATCGGCGCGCCCGCCGAGATGCCCGCCGGTGACCCACCCGCGACGCCGGCGGACGACCAGACCCCATGGCGCCGGCTCGCCGTCGGCATGCTGCTGGTCGAGCCGCTCCGCGAACTCATCCGCTTCATCCCGTTGCTGATCGCGTTGATTCTCGCCGGCCGGGCCGGCGAATCCGGACCACCGTGGGGGCTGATCGGCACCGCAGCGGTCATCGCGCTGGGCATCGTGCGTTACCTCACCACCAGGTATCGGATCACCCCGACGGTGATCGAAGTGCGCAAAGGGTTGCTCTCCCGCAAGCACCTCACCGTGCCCCGTGATCGGGTGCGCACCGTGGACATCAGTGCCCATCCGCTGCAGCGGGTGCTGCGGCTGGTGAAGGTGCAGATCGGCACCGGCACGTCCGGGCATCGCCACGAATCCGTCGATCTGGACGGACTGCCCACCAACGTCGCGGTGACGTTGCGCGCCGAGCTGTTGCATCGCGCGCGAACCCAGCCCGAGCTGCCGTCGGCGGCCGCGTCAGCCGCGCTCGGGACGCCCGACGCGGGCCCCGCCGTGACCGACCCTGCGCGTTCCGACCCAGCGAGTACGAAAGCCGTGACCACCCCGGTGACGGCCCCTGCCGAGACGGAGATCGTCCGGCTCAGCCCGCGCTGGATCTGGTTTGCGCCGGCCACCCTGTCCGGGGTGGTCACCGGGCTCGCCGTGATCGGCCTGGCATGGCGGGTGCTCAACGAGGCGCAGCTCAACCCGGCGGACATCGGCGCGGTCAGCAGCATTCTGGATCACCTCGAGACCACGCCGATCTGGCTGGACGTGCTGCAGGTCGGCCTCGGAGTGGTGCTGCTGGTCACGGCCCTGTCGGTGGCCGGCTACCTGCTCACCTTCTGGGGATTCCGACTCAGCCGGCACGACGGCGGCACACTGCACGTCACCCGTGGTCTGCTGACCACCCGAGCCACCAGCATCGAGGAGCGGCGGCTGCGTGGGACCGAGCGGACCGAGCCGTTGCTGTTGCGCGCCGTCGGCGGTGCGCGGCTCAGCGCGATCGCGACCGGGCTGCGGGCCGGCCGGGGCGCAACCCGCGGCGGAGAGGTGCTGCTTCCCCCCGCTCCCCGGCACATCGCCGCGGCCGTCGAAGCGACGGTGCTGCGAACGTCCTCGCCGGGGACGGCCCAGCTCCTCCCGCGCGGCAAGGCGGCCCGCCTGCGGCGCTACACCCGTGCCCTCGCCGTGACGGCGGCCATCGACGTGGCGCTCGCGGCGTGGTGGTGGTTCGGACCGCTGCCGGCGTGGGTGGTGCTGGCGTCCCTGTTCGCCCTGCCGCTCGCGGCGCTGCTGGCTCGGGACCGCTTCCGCAACCTCGGGCACGCGGTGGTTGACGGCCGACTGGTCACCCAGCTGGGGTCGCTGGTGCGCCGGCGCGCGGTGCTGGACAAGGGCGGGATCGTCGGCATCACCCTGCGCCGCTCCTGGTTCCAGCGGCGGAACGAGCTGACCTCGTTGATCGCGACGACCGCGGCCGGTCAGCAGAGATACGCCGTCCCGGACCTCGACGACACTGCCGCCCTCCGGTTGGCCCAGGATCTGCTGCCGGTCATGGGCCAGTTCGTGACCGGGGTCACCAGCCACCTCACCGCTCCGGACCCGCCCACCCGTGGTGCCCTGTTGCGCGGTGAGCCCGGCGTCACCAGACTGCCTGCATAGCCGAAATCGGACCCGCCGACGTGAATCTGGTTGGACTCGGGTCGAGCTCGGCAGCGGGCGGCAACCGCCGCCAGGGCATTTCCGTTGGGCGATCTGAGGGTGGACGAGAAGAACGTGACGATCACGACGCATGGACCCGATCCGCGCGAGCCGGTCGAATGACTGAAGACGCTCGTCAGGCCGGCGGAGATTCCTCCGGGGTGCAGGTGCGCAATGTCGTTCTGGTCGGCCCCGGTGGAGCCGGAAAGACGATGCTCGTGGAGGCCGTGCTAGCCGCGACCGGCGCCATCAGCCGCCCAGGAAGCATCGAGAACGGCAGTACTGTCTGCGATTTCGAGGACGTCGAGAAGCGACTGCAGCGCTCGGTGTCGCTCTCCGTGGCCAGCACCCTGGTGCAGCATGCCGGCCTGCTGCCACCGGGTGTCCCCGGCGTGCGGATCAACTTCGTCGACACCCCCGGGCATGCCGACTTCGTCGGTGAATTGCGGGCCGGGCTGCGGGCCGCGGACGCCGCCCTGTTCGTCATCTCCGCATCAGACACGTCCGCCAGTGGCTCGGCGATCGACGGCGCGACCCGGATCCTGTGGCAGGAATGCGCGGATGTCGGCATGCCGCGGGCCGTGATCATCACCCACATCGACCAGCCACGAGGCGATTTCGACGCGGCCGTGGAGAACAGCCAGTTGGTGTTCGGGGAGGGCGTGCACACGCTGTACGTCCCCCTCCCCGTCTCGGCCGCCGGCAACGGCGGGCCGTCCGCGCTGATCGGCCTGCTCTCCCAGCAGGTGTTCGACACCAGTTCCGGCACCCGTGAGGCGCGGCCGGTCGATGAGGACCTGATCGCAGTGATCTCCAGCAGGCGCGAGGCGCTCATCGAAGCGGTGATCACCGAGTCCGAGGACGACAGCCTGCTGGACCGCTACCTGGCCGGCGAACAGGTGAGCTTCGACACAGTCGTCGACGACCTGGAGACCGCCGTCGCGCGCGGGGCCTTCCACCCGGTGCTGCCCTGCGTGCCCACCACCGGGCTGGGCATCCCGGAGCTGCTGGAGATCATCTGCCGCGGCTTCCCGAGCCCGGTGGAGCACGTGCTGCCCACCGTGTACACCCCGGTCGGAGCGACCAAGGAGCCCATGACGGGCAGCGCGGAGGAGCCGCTGGTCGCCGAGGTGGTCAAGACCACCACCGACCCCTACGTGGGCCGGGTGTCGCTGGTGCGGGTGTTCTCCGGGATCTTGCGGCCGGATGTGCCGGTCCACGTCAGCGGACACTTCGCCCGGTTCTCCGGCCATCCCGAGGATGAGGATTGGCACGGGGAGCACGACCTCGACGAACGGGCAGGAACCATCTCCCGGCCGGTCGGGGCGGCGCTGACCGGGCTCGGCCAGGCCGTCGCCGGCGACATCGTGGCCGTCGCCAGGCTGGCGCACGCGGAGACCGGGGACACCCTGTCCGACCCGGCCGACCCGTCCGTGCTGGCGCCCTGGGTGATGCCGGAACCTCTTCTCCCCGTGGCGATTTCGGCGCGGTCCTCCAGCGAGGAGGACAAACTGGTGCAGGGCCTGGCCCGGCTGCAGGCCGAGGACCCGACGGTCCGGGTCGCGGTCAACCCGGCGACCGAGCAGATGGTCATCTGGACGATGGGCGAGCAGCAACTCGAGGTGCTGCTGGACAGGCTGCGCAGTCGCGCCGGCATCGAGGTGGCCGTCGAACCCGTCCGGGTCGCGGTGCGCGAGACGGTCAAGTCCTCGGCCGGTGGTCTTGGGCGGCACGTCAAGCAGTCCGGCGGCCACGGGCAGTACGCGGTCGCCCAGATCGAGGTCGAACCCCTCCCCGAAGGCGGCGGCTTCGAGTTCGTCGACAAGGTGGTCGGCGGCGCGGTGCCCCGACAGTTCATCCCCAGCGTGGAGAAAGGCGTGCGCACCCAGCTGGACCGCGGAGTTCACGGACACCCGATGGTCGACCTGCGGGTCACCCTGATCGGCGGGAAGGCGCACAGCGTCGACTCCTCCGACGCCGCGTTCCAGATGGCTGGGTCGTTGGCTCTCAAGGAGGCCTCGCACGCGGCGGGCGTGCAATTGCTGGAGCCGGTGGACTCGGTGACGATCACCGTCGATGACGAGTACGTCGGCGCCGTACTCGCGGACTTGGCGTCCCGCCGCGGCCGGGTCCGCGGCACCGAACCCGCGACCACCGGCCGATCCTCGGTGCTGGCCGAGGTACCCGAGGTGGAGCTGACCCGGTACGCCATCGACCTGCGCTCGATCGCCCACGGCACCGGCGTTTTCAACCGGCAGTACCTGCGGCACGCACCCGCGCCCGAGCATGTTCTCGACCGGCTGACGGCAGGTGTCACTCAGAACTGACGCCGCACGGGCACACCGTGAGATCAGGGCCACTGGTGCCGGGGCGCGTCAATCAGGGAATCAGGCGTCAATCAGGCTTGATGACAGTCAGTCGGCGATCAGGTCACCAGGCACCACCGACAGCGCCAGGGGCAGAGCCACCGTGACGACCTCGTCGTCACGGCTCTGCGCGGTCAATCGGTACTCGCCGTCGGCCAGGTCGTAGATCTCTACCGACGGCGCGCGCGGGTCGACGATCCAGTACTGCGCGATCCCGCCCTCGGCGTACCGGGAGGACTTCAACCGGCGATCGATCCGGGCCGAGCCGGGCGAGAGCACCTCGATCACCAGGCTGGGCGTCTCGGTGATGTTCTTCGGACCGATCCGGTCCTTGCGCACCACCAACAGGTCGGGCTCCAACGAGGTGCGCTGGTCCGGTTGCCAATCCAGGGGCGCGACGAACACCTCGTGATCGGGCGGGCAGGCGGCGCTCAGCAGCACCAACCGAACGATCGCCCGCTGGTGACGGGGAACCGGCGACGGGCTCACGATCAAGGTCCCGTCGACGAGCTCGTACCGCAGCCCGTCATCCGGCAGGGTCTCCAGCATCTCAACGGTCCACTCGCCGTCGACGTGCGAGGGCCAGCCGATTGCCCGCTCGGTCGTTGCTGGTTCGGCCATACCGACCATCGTGCCTCCTTCGATGTGCGCATTCCAGAGAGTGTGGGCCATCGGACGGACCGGTTCCGAGTTGTCCACAGAGAGACCGAATCGGACGGTGTCGAACTCGCACGCACGGCCATGTGGGCACCCAGTCCCACGGCCACGGGTCCATCGATGCACCGGTGGGCGCAGGGATCTGTCCACCGATATCGCGTTGGGTGGGCCTGCATGTTCCCGCCAGTTCCCGGCGTCGGGGCAGCGGCACACAGACCAGTCCGACGTCCGACCGACGTGACGACGGCACCTGGTCGGCGGAGGCAAGCTCGGCACTGACCGGCCATCGCGAGACTCGCGAGATCACCCTTGCTCCCCGGGAATGACCGCGCGGGTCCCCAGCGTTGCGAACGGTATTGGCAGTGTGGCCGATCACCGTGAATTTCGGACAACGGCAGCGACGCGACCGGTGTCTGCGCTGCGTTGGCTGTCCGGCTGACAACACCAGAAGGCCAGTCCTCTTGATCGTGCCCGATGCTCCCGTACGTGCCCACGTCGACGGCGCGCCCCCGACGGCGACTGTGAACTCCTCAGCAGCATCACCTTTCGATGCCGGGTTCGACCCGATCTTAATGCTGGTTTCGACCCGAATCTCGATGCTGGTTTCGATGCGGGTTTCGACTCCAAACCGGATCCGTGCCGGCTTCGTGCTGCTGCTCGGCGCACTCACCGCCATCGGTCCGTTCACCATCGACATGTACCTTGCTGCGTTTCCCCAGATCACTGCCGACATGGGTACCCAGCCGGCGGCGGTTCAGCTCACGATCACCGCGACCCTGGCCGGGCTCGCCCTGGGACAGTTGCTCATCGGATCGATCTCCGACGCCTTGGGCCGGCGTGCGCCGTTGATCGGCGGCATGGCGTTGTACATCGCCGCGTCGCTCGGCATCGTGTTCGTCCAGTCGGTCGAGGTGTTGACCGCCTTGCGTTTCGTGGAGGGCCTGGCCGCTTCTGCCGGAATGGTGCTGTCGATGGCCATCGTGCGCGACCGCTACCACGGCGTGCAGGTCGGAAAGGTGCTGGCGCGGTTGATGCTGGTGGTCGGCGTAGCCCCCAGCATTGCGCCGATCATCGGAGCGCAGTTCCTGTTGCTCGGGTCCTGGCGCATCATGTTCGTGGCATTGGCCGGCTTCGGGTTGGTGCTGCTGTTGCTGGCGATCTTCCTGCTGCCGGAATCGCTGCCCCCCTGCGCGGCGGCGCTCCGGCGGGGTCGGCCCGGCGCTCAAGTCCTACGGCTCGCTGATCACCGACCCGATCTTCATGGGATTGGCCCTGCTGAGCGGTTTCTCGATGGCGGCGCTGTTCACCTACGTGTCGTCGGCCACCTTCGTGTTCCAGGAGGGCTTCGGGCTCTCGGCACAGCAGTTCGCGTTGATCTTCGCCTCCGGTGCGGTGTGCATCACCGCCGGAACTCAGATCAACGGCGCGCTGATCGGAAGGTGGCCACCCGAGCGAATCCTGACCGTTGGTGTGTTCGCCGGGCTGGGCGCGGCCGGCTCGATGCTGACGGTGGCGTTCCTCGGGCTCGGGATGTGGCCGCTGATCGCCACGCTGTTGCTCACCCTGCTGTTCATCGGGGTCCTGCTCCCGGCAGTGCCGGTCATTGCGTTGGAGGCCAACGCTCATCGGGCCGGCAGCGCCGCGGCGCTGCTGGGTGCGATGCAGTTCGGGGTGGGCGCTGCCGTCGCACCCATCACCGGGTTGTTCCCCGAGGGATCACCGGGTGGCGATGGCGGCGGTGATGTTCGCCGCCACGACGGTGACGGTTGGCCTACTGCTCGCACTCCAGCCGGCCCTGAAGCGCGGCCCGCAACCGATCACGGTCCTGGCCGGATCCGATTTCTCGGCGGCGGAGCTGACCGTCTGAGCCGGCGATCCCCCTACTCAGTCAGCCCCGGGCGCGACGACCCGCAGTCCTGACAACGCCGCCGCCGCAGCCTGCCGGCCGTCATAAGTGACCATCACGTCCGCGCCCCCGCGCAGGCCGGCCGCAACATGAATCGCATCCAGGCTGCGAAGGGTTTTCTCCGGGAGCAATCCTGCTTCCCGGTACATTTCGCGGTCGAGATCGATGACGTCGAGGCGATCGAGCAGCGCGGTCACCACCAGTTGCTGCAGGTTGTCGCGAACCGCGAGCCGACGCAATTCGGTTTCCAGCAGAACACTTGAAATCAAGCTGGACTCACCAGCAGCGAGCTGGTCCAGATAATCCGCAAGCGTCGCCGAAGCGGCTTCGGAGACCAGGAGTTTGGCAGCCGCGGACGATTCGATGTAGGCGATCACCGTTCTCCACGGAGATCATCAAGCGACTCCTGGACGGTATGGTCCAACTCGGCCCGTGTCAGCTGGGCAAACCCGCCTTTGATCCTCGCGCGACGGATTCGCAGAGTGGACGGTGGCTCTGCACCTGGCGGAACGAGGATCGCGACCACCTCACCATGGTTGGTGATCTGAATGGTCTCCCCCTGTGCCACCTCCCGGAGCACCGCGCTGCTGATGTTCCTCAACTCTCGGTGCGGGATTGTCCGGACCACTATTGCCACCCGTCGTCATCGCGTAGCAAGCGTAGAAGAGATGGGCGGTGACGGGGTCTCACGCGTCATTCTGGTCCGGCGCCCCCCGTGCCATCCGCAGGTACGCCGGCCGCAACAGGTCGACCAATGCACTGCCGCGCACCTCCAGCGGCACCTCGGGCAACTGCCGGAGCACCGCGTCCGCCGCGAGCTGCGCCGGCTCGTACCGCGGAATCGGCGCCGCCGGTTCGAAATAGGCGTCCAGGCAATCGGCGAGGGGGGCAACCCTGGTGCGCGGCGTGGGGCCCCTCGCCGGCGCGGACGATCTCAGCGCACGCAGGTTGTCCAGCAGATCTTCTCGTTCGCGCCCTCGCCAGGCCAGAATCCGGAACGGGTCCTCGTCGAAGGACTCGGCCAGCAGGTAACAGACCGCGGCGACATGTTTGCACGGCACGCCCCAATCCGGGCATGAGCAATCCATCGACATGTCTTTGCCGGTCGCGGGAAAGAGCGGCAAACCGGCCTGCTCGAACACCTCCTCCAGGTCCTCGGGCATCGAACCGGCCAGCAATTGGGCCGCGTACCAGGCCTGGTCGGCCAATGCCTGTTCCAGCCGCGCCCATTCGGCCTTGTCGAACGCGGCGATGGAGATCCGCACCCGGTACGGCCGCGGGCGGCTGCCCTGCACCTGGGCGGACACCAGCCCGGGTGCCACCGTCATCTCGATGACCTGCCCGGCCCTGGCATAGCGACGACCGCGCTGCAGCCGCCCGCCCAGTCCCATGTCCTCAAGGACCTGGATGAACCGCCCGGACCACCAGGTCTGCGAGATCGCTCCGCGTTTGCTCCGGGCCTTGATGCCACCGTCCACCGCCAGCGGCTTCGACGGTCCCCAGAACCGGTCGGTGCCATCGAAGCGATCAGCCATCGCAGTGATCGATCGTCACGTCATCACTCATCAAGTGATCACTCGTCAGGTGATCACTCATCGGGGGCCTGCGCGGTCAGCGCGAACACCTCGCGCAGTTGGCTGGTAGACAGCTCGGTCAGCCAGCCCTCGCCGTCACCGACCACGGAGTCCGCCAGCGCCTTCTTGGTCTCGATCATCCCGTCGATGCGCTCCTCGAGCGTGCCGGTGCAGATCAGCTTGTGCACCTCGACGGTGCGGTGCTGACCGATGCGGAAGGCGCGATCGGTGGCCTGGTTTTCCACCGCCGGGTTCCACCAGCGATCGAGGTGGATGACGTGGTTGGCCGCGGTCAGATTCAAGCCGGTGCCGCCGGCGCGCAGCGACAGCAGGAAGATCGCCGGTGCCGACGACGCCGCCGCCGCCCCGGCTGCGCTGTCGGTGTCCCCCTCGGGGGCCTGGAAGCGGGCCACCATGTCGTCCCGGCGCTTCTTGGGTGTGCCGCCGTGCAGGTACAGCACCTCTCGCCCGAAGGTGTCGGTCAGCAGCGGCTGCAGCAGGGTGGCGAACTCGGTGTACTGGGTGAAGCACAGCACCTTCTCCCCCGCCTGATGGACTTCCGCGAGGATCTCCAGCAGCCGGGTCACCTTCCCCGACCGCGCGCCCAGTGGCGTGCGGTCGTGCAGGAACTGCGCGGGATGGTTGCAGATCTGCTTCAGCTTGGCCATCGCGGCGAGCACGTTGCCGCGCCGGGTGATCCCCTCGGATTCCTCGATCTTGACCATCATCTCGTCGACGACCGCCTGGTACAGCGAGACCTGCTCGACGGTCAGCGGGCAGTACTGCTTGACCTCGATCTTGTCCGGCAGATCGTCGATGACGGTCGGGTCGGTCTTCACCCGCCGCAACAGGTACGGCCGGGTGATCGCCCGCAGGGTCTGCGCTGGTTCCGTCTTGCCGTACCGCTCGACCGGGATGGCGAAGCGGGTGCGGAAGGACTCCATGGAGCCGAGCAAGCCGGGATTGACGAAGTCCATGACCGCCCAGAGTTCGGCCAGCCGGTTCTCGACCGGCGTCCCGGTCAAGGCGATCCGGTGCTCCGCGGGAATGCGCCGGACGGCGCCGGCCTGGCGCGACGCGCTGTTCTTCACGGTCTGCGCCTCGTCCAGCACCACCCGCCGCCATGTGCGATCGGCCAGCACGGCAGAGTCCCTGGCGGCTACGGCGTAGGTGGTGACGACCATGTCGACCTCATCACGCCGGGCATCGAAGTCGTCGCCCCGCAGGCGATCCGCGCCGTGGTGGACGTAAACGCGGAGCGCCGGGGCGAAGGTCGCGATCTCGTGCTGCCAGTTCCCGACCACCGACATCGGGCAGATGAGCAGGGTCGGTCCGCCACCGGGATCGTCCGAGCGCTCACTGGTGAGCAATGCGAGCAGCTGAATGGTCTTTCCCAGCCCCATGTCGTCGGCCAGGCAGGCGCCGAGACCGAGCCGTGACATGAATGACAGGTACGCGAAACCCCTTTGCTGATAGGGCCGCAGCACTGCCAGGAAGTCCGGCGACGGCTCGACGGCGGCGATCACGTCCTCCGCCGCGCCGGACAGCAGCGCGCCCAGCCAGCCCTCCGCGGAGACCTCCTCAACCGGAACCGGTGTGTCGAGACCGATGTCCTGCCGGGCCGCCAGATCGAGCACCTGGCCAGCGGTCATCCGGCCGGATCCCCTGCGCTGCAAGAAGTCCAGGCCCCGGCGAAGCTGCTCGGGATCGGCCGCCAGCCATTGGCCCCTGACCCGTACCAGCGGGCTCTTCGCCGCCGCGAGAGCGCGCAGTTCGTCCTCACTGAGCACCTCGTCACCGATCGCGATCTGCCACCGGAAGTCGACCAGTTGGGCCCGCCCGAACCCCGCCGCCCCCTCCACGACG
>JBBQJM010000090.1:0-10685 GCA_038325895.1 Mycobacteriales bacterium | reverse complement strand
CCGGAGGCGATCGTCTTGCCCAGGTGCACGACCACCACGTGGCTGCAGGTCTGCTCGACCTCGGACAGCAGGTGGCTGGACACGAGCACGGTGCGGCCGGTGGCGGCGTATCGCCGCAACACCTCCCGCATGGCGTGGATCTGCGGCGGGTCCAGCCCGTTGGTGGGTTCGTCCATCAGCAGCAGATCGGGCAATCCGAGCATGGCCTGCGCGATCGCCAGCCGCTGGCGCATGCCCTGCGAGTAGGTCCGGACGCGCCGGTTGATGGCCGTGCCGAGCCCCGCGATCTCCAGCGCCTCGGCCAGGTGCGCGTCCTTCTCCGGACGTGCGGTGGCCTTCCAGTACAGCTCCAGGTTCGCCTTGCCGGACAGGTGCGGGAGGAACCCGGAGCCCTCGACGAAACTGCCGATGCGGGACAGGATCGCGGAGCCCGGTTCGACCTTGTGGCCGAAGACCCGGATCTCGCCGGCGGTCGGGGTGATCAGCCCCATCACCATCCGCAGCGTGGTGGTCTTGCCGGCGCCGTTCGGGCCGAGGAGGCCCAGCACCTGGCCCGCATCGACCCGGAAACCGACGTCGGTGACGGCAGCGACCCCGCCCGGGTACATCTTGCCGAGGCCGGTGATCGACAACGGCACGTTCGTCAGCGCGGGATCGACGTCCGACCGGCGTCGACGGATCCGGCCGCCGAACACCAGGGCCAGCACGACGAGCGCGGCGAGCACGATCAACCCGACCAGCTGACCGACCGGGATCTCCGACGCGGACACCCGCACGCCGCCGACCTCCGGTGCCGACAGGCCGTCGATCACCTCGTCGGTGGCCCCGGCAGCGCCGGGCTGAGCCAGCGAGATCCGGTACGCAGCAGGCGTTGTGGGGCCGGCGTAGGCCTGGTCGGTGGTCGACAGGCTCACCTCGACGGTCGAGCCGGCCTCGACCTGCAGAGCAGTGGCCGGAAGATCGACGGTCACCGTCACCGGCGACCCGTCGGCGGGCATGTTCGTCAGCCTGATGGGCGCGACGGCCCCGCCGGCCAGCGTGCGGGTACCGCCCTCGGAGACCTTGGCCAGCGACGCGTAGAGGACCGCGCCGTCATCCGAGGCGCTCGTCTGCGTGGTGTCAGTAGCGCCCGCCGTCCCGGCAGTCCCTGTACTGCCCGGCGCGGACGGTATCGGGATGGACGACACCGTCACGGTGATCCGCGGGGTGCCGGTGACGACCGTCAGCTCGTCGAACGGCGCGGACCCGAACCGGGCCGTCTGACCTGGCAGACCGCCCAGGAAGGTGGACAGCGCGGTCGAGGCAAGGCTGGACAGGCCGGGCAGCGTCGAGATCCCCGCCGGTGACGCGCCGGGCGGATTGACCACGAACTGCGGATCTCCGGTCACCTGGACCGATGTCCGCGGCGTGCTGGTCCCGTCCGCCAGACCGGGATAGTCCGGTGCTTCCAGCGTCCGGCTGCGAGCGGAGCCGGTGTCGCTGACCGGCCCGTCGACGGTGTACTGGAAGGCGTTCGATGGCACCGGGCCGGTGCCGGACAGGTAGTGCTGAAGCCAGGCGGTGATCCGGCTCTCGGTGGCCGTGTCCGGCGAACCTCCGTCGTGGCCGCCGTTGTACCAGGTCATCGCCACGGTGGCGCCGTTGGCGGCGATCGCCCTGGCGTTCGCGTCGGACTGGTCGAGACCGAACAACGTGTCCCGCTCACCCTGCACCAGCAGGGTCGGTGCGGTGATGTTCCCGACGACGGCCTGCGGGCTGGACCTGGACAGCAGCGCGGACAATGCCGGGGTGATCCGCCCGGTCTGCGCGGCCTGCGAGTAGGCCGCGCACAGGTTGAGCATCATCCGGCCGCAACTGACCGACGATGCCGCCGCGGCCAGACCCGGATCGGTCTCTCCACTTGAACTACCCGCCGAGGCCCCAGCGGTATCGGTCGAGCTGTCAGCGGACGGAGCAGGCGCCGCAGAGCTGGTACTGCTGGTGCCGCCCCGCCGGACGAACCCGCTGTCCCCGCTGTCGCCCTGCGCGACGCCGGCGGCGGACAGCGCCGCACCCGAGGTCACCGAGGCCATCAGGGTGGATGCCCAGAACTTCTTGAAGACGCCGTCGGCCGCTCCGGTGGCCGCGGCGGGGGTGGTCGCGGCGAGGTCCTGCGGGGTCGCCTGCGCGTTCGGGAACAGCGCCTGTTCCAGGTTGTTCCAGGTGATAAGGGGGACGGCCGCGTCCACCCGGGGATCGGTGCCGGCCAGCATCAGCGAGAGCGCGCCGCCGTAGGAGCCGCCGGTCACCCCGACCCTGGGATCGTCAGGCCGGTCGAGTTGGACCTCGGACTGCCGGGCCAGCCAGTCGACCACCGCGCGAGCGTCGGGGACCTCATAGTCCAGCGAGTCGAGCGCGATCTGACCGGTGGATGCGCCGAACCCGCGCGCCGAGTAGGCCAGCGCCACGAACCCGTCGCGGGCCAATTGCTCGGCGTCGGCCGCGACCGACTTCTTCGACCCGCCGAACCCGTGGGCGACGATCACTGCCGGCGCGGGGGTACTGGCCGGCAGGTAGACCGTCGCGTCCAGCTCCACCGGGTCGGCGACGCCGGGTCCGCCGGGCGCGCTGATCTGCACGTCCCGACTGGCGATGGATACCGGCGCCGGCGCCGGCCAGGCGATCCACACCACGGCGGCGATCAGTGCCGCGACGACAACCAGAGCGGTGATCTTCCGCTGGCGGGTGCCGAGCATCCGCCGCATGCGCGCCTTCATGCAGAACTGGTCGGGGATACAGTGCTGGTCCGGGATGCGCAACTGGTCCGGGATGCAGAACTCGTCCGGGATGCAGAACTGGTCCGGGATGCAGAACTCGTCCGGGTGGATGTCACTCGGCGCCGGTAACGGATAGCGCCGCTGGAGGTGGCGCGCTCGGCCGGTGGGTGCCCGAGCCGGGCGCGGGCATGATCGATCATGACTCCAGGGTGCCAGACCGTGCGGACCTGACCGTCGAGCTCGTGTGCCGGGTACTCGAAACAGGCGGGTGTGCAGGGGGTGGCGGGTCCCTGTCGATGACACGAAGGAGCGCCGCGGCACACCGTGCGGCGGTGGCCGTCGGTGCGGTGACGGATCAGCGTCCGCGGCGCCGGGACTAGCCTGCCCTGTTGTGAAGCCTGACGACCTCTCCCTGCTCCGTATCCCGGGTCGGCCGGCATTCGCTTCCGGTGACCAGATCCTGGTCGCGGTGAGCTCGCCGGACCTCGACGCCGACCAGTACCGCGGGACACTGATCCGCATCCAGGACGGCGACTGCGGTGATCCTTTCGCCCGTCCCGTCGCCCAACCCGTCGCACTGACGGTCGGTCCGCGGGACTCCGAGCCGGTGACGAGCCCGGACGGCCGCCTCGTCGTCTTCCTGCGCGCCGCGGACTCCGGCCCCGCCCAGCTGTACGCGATGCCGGTCGGCGGTGGTGAGCCGCGGAGGCTGACGGACCATCCGTTGGGGGCCGGGCCGGTGGTGTTCGACCCCGATGGTCGCAGCGTCGCCTATTGCGCGGCCGTCCCGCAATTCGGCCGATACGGCACCGACCAGGCGGTCGGCGCCGATGCCGAACCACCGCGCCGCGTCACCCGACTGTCCTATTGCATGGACGGCGAAGGTTTCGTGCTGGACAAGGCGAAGCAGGTCTTCCTGCTCGACGTCTCGGGCGCGGCAGCGCCCGTGTGGACGGCCTGGAAATCGGCGTCGGGCGCGGCCGGTGAATCGGCTGGTGGATCCGCCGGTGAATCGGCTGGCGGATCCACCGGAGGATCCGAACGGCCGGCCGGGCCTCCACCCGTTCAGGTCACTGACGAGCCCTCAGGTGCAGATCACCCGGCGTTCACCGGTGACGGCCGGCTGCTCTACGTGCGCCCGACCGGGATCGACGAGCTGACCGAAGAGATCGCGGTCATCGACCTGCCGGCCGGCCCCGTCACCCCCGAAGCTGCTGCGCCGGGGACGGGTGACCGGCTGATCACCACCCTCGGTTCGGCGGCGGGGTTGGTGGTCGACGGATCAGAGATCTTCTACCTGGGCGCAGCGTTCACCGGGGTGGACGTGGTGGCGCGGACCAACGGACTGTGGGCTGCTCCGCTCGCCGGGGGCTCGCCACGGCGGCTCACCGATGAGGAATCGGTGGATGCCGACCTCACCGCGGGCCGACCGGAACCAGGCGAGGGGACCGTGCTGTTCGCGGTGCTGGACCGCGGGTCCGTGGGTCTGCGGGCGGCGCCGGTGAGCGCCGTGAAGCTCCCGCTGGCCGAGCTCGCCGAGGTCATCGGCGGGGATCGGGTCGTCCGGTCGTTCACCCGCCGCGGCCAGCGGGTGGCGGCGGTGGTCGCCGATGGCGGCAGCGCAGGCGAGGTCGTCACCGCCGAGGTGACCGCGAACCTCGGCAACGGTGGCGACGGCGGCGCTGGAGAACGGCAGACTGATTCCTTCAGGACTGATTCCTTCAGGACTGATTTCTCTTGGGACTTGAAGGGTGCCGGGTTGCGCCCGGCCACTCCGCTGGCGGCCCGATCCGCCGACGGGTACCCGGTGCACGGATGGTTGATCACGCCACCAGGACCGGGACCGCACCCGGTCCTGCTGCTGGTCCACGGCGGGCCGCACAGCGCATACACGTCGGCGTTCTTCGACGAGGCGCAGGTCTACGCCGGGGCGGGGTACGCGGTTGTCATGGGCAACCCCCGCGGCTCCGCGGGGTACGGCCAGAGCCACGGCCGGTCTGTGGTCGGCGCGCTCGGCACCGTCGATGTCGATGACGTCCTGGCGTTGCTGGACGAGGCGCTGACCCGGCCGGAGTGCGACGCGAGCCGGGTCGGCGTGATGGGTGGCTCCTACGGCGGTTTCATGACGTCCTGGCTGAGTGCGCACGCACCGGGAAGGTTCGTCGCGGCGATCAGCGAGCGCGCGCTGAACGCGTGGGATTCCTTTTCCGGGTCCAGCGACATCGGGTACTACTTCGCCCAGGCCTACGTGGGCACCGATCGCGAAGCGTTGTGGCGTGTCTCGCCGCTGGCCTACGCCGATCGGATCGAGATTCCTTTGCTGATCATTCATTCCGAGCAGGACTGGCGCTGCCCGGTCGAGCAGGCGCAGCGGATGTTCGTCGCGCTCAAGACGCGCGGCGCCGAGGTCGAGATGCTGCTGTTCCCGGGCGAGGGTCATGAGCTGTCCAGGTCCGGGCGGCCTCGGCATCGGCGACAACGCTTCGACGCGATCCTGCAGTGGTGGGCCCGGCACTTGCCGGTCCGGCCGGACGGCGAATCGACCTGACCACGACCGCCCGGCGGCGGGCGGGGGCAGGGCCAAGGATGGTTCGGCGTCAGCGATGGGGTCAAGCGTCGCGATGGGGTCGGCGTCAGCGGTCCGGGTCACCGTCGCGTTCCAGCCGGTCGGCGCGGAGCTGGTCGAGGTGCCCGGTGGCGTCCTCCACCCGGCGGTCGAGCAGCGCCTCCTCCAGGTCGAGGTCGTATTCCAGTTCGCGGAGCACGTCCTCTGACAGCGAGCCGGAGTTGCGCAGGTTGACGAAGACATCCCGTTCGATGCCGACCAGTTCGTGACGCCAATCCGAGATCCTCGCCAACCGCGCGCCTGCGTCGACGCCGCGACGTTCGAGCCGTTCGGTCAGCCCGCGCCAGTTGCGGCTGGCCGCCCAGGCGCGCATCTGCGTCGCCTCCTCGGCAGGCAGGTGTTCGTCCGCGACCACTTGCTCAACCCGCGCGGCGATCGCCTCGTTGGCCTGCTGCTGGGCAAGGGCACGCTCCTTGGCCAGGTCCGCGTCGGGGTCGCCCGGCAGGTGCAGCAGCCGGATCACCGTGGGCAGGGTCAGTCCCTGCAGCACCAGAGTGCCGAGGATCACCGCGATGGTGCAGGTCAGCAGCAAGGCGCGGTACGGCGTGGTCAACGGCAGCGTCTGTGCAGCGGCCAGCGAGACCACCCCGCGCATGCCCGCCCAGGACACCGCCACCAGCGGCCGCCACGATCCGATCGCGCCGGGACGGCGCAGCAGCCGGCCGACGCCGTTGAGCAGGAAGATCCAGATCGGCCGGATCAGGATCACCGTCAGCAGCACTGCCCCGGAGACCAGCAGGGTCGGCGCGCGGCCGATGTCCGGCGCGGTGACGATGCCCCACAGCTGGAGGCCGATCAGTGCGAAGACCGCCCCCTCCAGCGCGTATTGGAGCGCATTCCACGTGGCCCGCATGGTCAGCCGGACCTCCGGCTGCAGGTCCATAGGGGACCGGAAGCCCAGCACCAGACCGGCCACCACGACGGCCAGCACGCCGGAAGCCTCGGCCAGCTCGCCGAGTTGGTACGCCAGAAAGGGAGTGACCAGGGACAACGCGGTGATCGGCAGGGACGACGCGGTGTACCGGCGGCCGGCCGAGGCCAGCAGGCCGACCGCCCAGCCGATCAGCAGGCCGCCGACCGTGGCCCAGCCGAATTCGAGGAGTCCCTTGCCCCATTCCATCGAGCCCAGCAGGATGCCGGTGACCGCCACCTTGAGCAAGACCAATGAGGTGGCGTCGTTGAACAGCGACTCCCCCTCGAGCACGGTGACGACCTGGCGGGGTAGCCCGGCCCGGCGCGCGACGGCGACCGCGGCAACCGCGTCCGGGGGAGCGACGATGGCCCCGAGGGCGAGTGCGGCGGCGAACGGTATTTCGGGCATCACCATTTGCAGCACGAACGCCACCGCGAAGGCCGTCACCAGCACCATGCCGATGGCCAGCTGGGTGATGGCGCGCATGAGGCGGCGGATCGCGATGACCGACGACTCCACCGCCGCCGCGAACAGCAGCGGCGGGAGCAGCACCGACAGCACCAGTTCGGGATTGACCTGATAGTCCGGCGCGCCGGGGATGAAGGAGACGCCCACCCCGGCGACCACCAGCAGGATCGGTGCCGGGAGGCCGATCCGTCCGGCGATGCCGTTGACGATCACCACCCCGACCACCAGGAAGACCACGGGCTGCAGTTCGATCATCTGGCCTCCAACGCTCGGAAGTCGTCATCCTGGCAGGAATCGACCGACAGGCATCCGCCGGCGGCAATTCACCGGTAGTAGTGATGTGCGATGAACTGGTGGCGCGCTGAGGCGGTTCGAACGAGTGAAAAACCTGATGACCGTCACCACACCAACCGAGAAGACTGACGCTCGAGTGTCGGTCGGATGGGTGATAATCGCAGAGGTTGAGGCGCCGGTGGCGTCGCCCGCACAGCTCCCGTCACCGACAAAGTGGCGGGAACACGGCCGGACCCATCCTGACCGGCTGTGATCCATCGCTCTACCAGGAGTAACAGTGTCCAATCCAGTACCCGACGCGACCATCAGTCCCAATGGCCGGCATCGAGCTGCTGACCACGCGGCGACCGACCCGGTCCCTCAGGCTGCGGTCGGCCCGGCCGCTGCTCCACCAGCCGGGGCTGCGCCGCCGCTCGACCCGAAGCGCTGGCTCGCGCTGGCCGTCATCGGCATCTCGCAGCTCATGGTCATCCTCGACGCCACGATCGTGAACATCGCGCTGCCGCAGGCGCAGCTCGCGCTCGGCATCTCCGACGCCGATAGGCAGTGGATGGTCACCGCCTACGCGTTGCCGTTCGGGGCGTTGCTGCTGTTGGGTGGACGCATCGCCGACTACGTCGGCCGCAAGAAGATCCTGATCATCTCGCTGTCCGGCTTCGCCGTGGCCTCAGCGATCGGTGGCGCCGCACAGGTTGGCTGGATGCTCTTCGGCGCCCGCGCCCTGCAGGGTGGGTTCGCCGCGATGCTGGCGCCGGCCGCGCTGTCGTTGGTGACGGTGACGTTCCATGACGAGAAGGACAGGGCGAAGGCCTTCGCGGTGTTCGGCGCGATCGCCGGCGGCGGGGCCGCCATCGGCCTGCTGCTCGATGGGGTGCTGACCGAGTACGCGTCCTGGCGCTGGTGCCTGTACGTGAACATCCCGATCGCGATCGTTGCCGTCCTCGCCGCGGTCCCGGTGCTCAAGGAATCGAAGGTGGAAGGCGGCACGCACTACGACATACCGGGCGCCGTGCTGGCCACCGCCGGCCTCGGCACGTTGGTCTGGGCCTGCACCCAGCCCGCCGAACACGGCTGGCTCTCGATCAACACCCTCGGCTGGATGGTCGTCTCGGTGGTGCTGCTCACCGGGTTCGTGCTGGTGGAGCTTCGTTCGACCAGTCCGTTGCTGCCCATGCGCATCCTGGAGAACCGCAACCGGGCGGGCGCCTACATCGTCGGGCTGCTGATCGGTGCCGGATTGTTCGCCGTATTCCTGTTCCTGACCTACTACCTGCAGGGCGTCCTGGGGTACACGCCGATCCAGGCCGGGTTCGCGTTCCTGCCGTTCAGCGTGGGTGTGATCTTCGGCGCGGGTATCGGTTCGCAGCTGACCATCAGGGTCGGGCCGCGCGTCGTGGTCCCCGCCGGCCTGCTGCTCGGCGTGGCCGGGCTGTTCTGGCTCTCCAAGATCACCGTCGGCACCGAGTACATGAGCACCATCCTGCCGGCGATGCTGCTGATCTCGGTCGGCATGGGCTTCGTCTTCATGGCCACCACCAACCTCGCGCTGGTCGGCATCAACCACGACGACGCCGGCGTCGCGAGTGCCGTGGTCAACACCGCCCAGCAGGTCGGCGGTTCGGTGGGCACCGCGCTGCTGAACACGATCGCGGCCACCGCGACCGCGTCCTTCCTGCTCAGCAATCCGCCGGCGTCCCAGACCCCCGAGGCGATCGGGGCCGCACAGGCCGCGGCAGCGGTGGACGGTTTCGGCACGGCGTTCATGTGGGCCTCGGTGATCTTCGCGATCGCCACGGTGGTGTCGCTTGCGCTGATCACCGCCGGTAAGCACCAGGTCGCCGACATCGAACCGGAGCCTGGGACGTGATCACCGACTCCCTCACCGAGCGGTAATCCGGGTCGGGTGGGCATGTCATCTGCGCCCGATGTTCTGCCCTGTTTCGCGCCATGATGGTTCGCGCCATGATGTTTCGCGCCGGCGGTGACACCATCAACGCCGGCGCGAGCCGTCTGGTTCGTCGTCGGCGTTTCGTCCTCCACCGGCGCCATGGTCGTGGGTGGCCGCCGCCACGCTTTCGGCAGCCGCAGGAGATGGCGTGGAGGACGTCGGCGCCGCCGCGCGATGGCCGGTGCCAGACCCCGGCTGGGCGCGGCGTCCTCGTCGTGCACGGTAAGCGCGCCTATCAGGCTGCCGCCCACGGAGAACAGCGCACAACCGATCAGCGCCCAGCGGAGGCAGGCAACGCGGTTGCCTCGGTCGCGCCGACGCCGACCGTGGCGACGACGGTGACGGCCACGGCTACCAAGACCGCGGACCCCACCTGCATGGTCGCGCTGTACAGCGCGGTGGCCGCGCCGGTGTGCTCCGGCGCCACCGTGTCGAAGGCCGAGGCCGGGGTCGGCATGAAGGTGTGCGCCTGGCCGGTGCCGAGCACGACCATCAGCACCACCGGCGGAATGATGCTGCTCACCACGAACGAGAGGGCGACCAGCGCGACGGCGACGGTGAACTGTCCCGCCGCAACGAGCCGGCGCGGACCGACGCGGTGGTAGAGCCGGCTGGCGACCTGCGTGCCCGCCATGATCCCGACCGCCTCCGGGAAGGTCAGGAAGGTCACTAGCCCCTGGTCAGGGGTGGGTAGCCGAAGGCCGTCTGCAGCATCAGTGGTGCATGGTTCACGACGTCTGTCAGCGGGTGGTTGTCCGGGAAATCGTTGACCCGACAGGCATTCGGCGAAAGAACCTGACCGCAAACCAGGCAAACATCCGCCCGCTGTCCGAATTGTCGATATCGCGGTAACGTCTCATCCGCAGACCATGTCCGGGGAGGTCCCGGCGAAACGAATGACCGGCGGGGTCGCAGCGACCGGGAAGCGTCGAACGGCAAGGCCGAATCGGTCGGAACCGGCGCGTTGGGGACTTTCGGCACTATCGGCCGGATGTCTCAAACCGGACAGTGGACCACACATCGAGGCGCCGGTCAGGGTCTCCCCAACGGAGGGGAACGAGAGTGAACTGTCGTACGAAGCCCCGATTCCTCGAGAGCGCCGACCAGTCCGCGCTGAGCATCGGATCGTGTGGACGCCGCAACTCATCCGGCACGCAGACCGGCCTGGAATCGGAAGACTGCTTTGCCGGTAAGCCTTCTCGCGTCCGCTGCCGTCAACGCGGCGGACCCGGTCCTTGGGAACGCTCACGACTGGGCGGGTGCCGCTGATGGCCACCATTGCGCGGGACGTCATGACCACCGACCCGGAGTGCGTTTCGCACACGGACACGGTCGAGGAAGTGGCCATGCGGATGCGGAGTCTGCTGGTGGCGTTCCTGCCGGTGTGCGACGAGGACGGGTACCTCTGCGGCATCGTCGGCTACCGGGACATCGGTGCGCAGGCCCGATCTGCGCGCGGCGAAATGGCGAGCGTCACGGCGGCATCGCTGGTGGAGAAGGCGCCCATCACGATTGGCGTCGACGACCCCGTCGAGGACGTCACCCGGATGATGGCCGAGCAGCGGGTCTGGCTCTTGCCGGTCGTCGACGGGCAGCGGCTGGTCGGTGTCATCCACTACGACAGCGTCGCCGGTAGCCGCACGCGGTTGCCAACCCAGCGAGTCGAGTTGTCCTCCTCGG
>JBBQJM010000089.1:0-10694 GCA_038325895.1 Mycobacteriales bacterium | reverse complement strand
AGGGTCGAATCCAAGGACAGTCCCGGAGTCGTTGCGGCGTAGACGGATTGGTAGGCGGCGAACGCGAACGAGCCGATGGTGACGCCCGACGCGTCGGGAATGTCGTTGTCGAACAGGGTGCCGAGATCGGCCGCCGGTGCGGCGACGGCCACACCGCGCAGGTTAAGTTCGGGTGCGTACGTTGGGGCGTCCTGTCCGGCGAAAAGGACTGCTTGGCCGCCCTGCGAATGCCCCCAGAGCAGCACATCATCGGAGTTGGTCGTGCCCGTGTCCGGCATGTTCTGCGCCGCCCGGATGGCATCCAGCACGCTGTTGCCCTCGCTCTGTCCGATGAGGTAGGAATTGGGGCCCTGCACGCCCATCCCCGGGAAGTCGGCCGCGGCAACAACGTATCCCGCCGTGAGCAGCGCACGGAGGCCCTCGATGAGGTCGAACGGGTCGATGCCGTTGGACGGTGCGCATTTCGCGGCTGCCCCAGTCGTCGGATGCCCCCGCCCGACGACAGTCCGTCCACCGACAGGCGCAGGGGCATCCGGGGCGACGATGACGCCGGAGGCGACGATGTTGGCTCCGGTGACATCGGTGGTGTGATAGAGCACTCGCCCGCCGATCGACCCGTCGGGTGCGCTGGACAGCTTTTCGGTGCGGTTGATGTCGCCCGGTTTTCCGGTGGGGACCGGTGACGGCAGCGCGTAGAACGTAGTGTCGGTGACCTCTTCGACGGCGCCCTCCACGAGCCTGCGGTCGACGGAGGAGGTGCAGGCGGCCAGAGTGATCAGCACCGTGAGCAGCAGCAGTGCGGCCAACGCCATGGTGCGCCACCGTTTCGGAGCCATCGATGTCCTTTCGGGATGGGGTTGTGGACAGACTACGGAACTGGTGAGCCGAGGCTGCGCGATCCAGGGTAGGGGGCAGGAGGGGGCAGGACCGAGGTTGTCGTCCGACGGCTGCGGGCCGGCTGTGCGCTTGCCAACTCCTCCGACGAGGTTCAATTCTTGGGCACTATTTCACCTGGACGCCACGTCAATGATCGATGTCGCTGATCCCGATCCGTCGGTGAGCTTGAAGCGGGTGGTGACCGACACTGCCAATTGAGGTCGGCGTGGTGCCGCGCCGGCGCTACCGTGGGCCATATCGGTCGCGGAATGGGTGACCGAAGGTGACTGTCGGGGTGGTGTTCTAGCGTCGTTGGTATGGGGGAATCAACCAGTCCGCAGGCCGGTCGAGCGGCCGAGCTCATCGACGAGTTGTCATCTGCGCAAGGCGTTCTCGCGCGGGCGCAGTCGCACCGGGCAGCGTTGATGTTGGAGTTCTCCTCGGTTCGCTCGCAGTGCGATCGGCGGTTCATCGCGGAACTTGACGCGGCGGGATGTGATCCGCGGTACCGACCGGGGGAGTTCGGCGCCATGGAGATCGGCGCTGCGGTGCGTGAATCGAAATCCGCGGTGGGAAAGGTGTTGGGGATAGCCGGGCGTTTGCGGGCCGAGGCCCCGGATGCGTGGGATGCCTGGTTGGCCGGTGACATCGATCAGGAAAAGGCACGCCGAATCAACAGAGCACTGCGTCGATTGGTGCTGGACAGATCGAAGCAATTGTTGAGCTCCGTTGTTGTGGACGTCGCCGTGTGCAAGACGGCGGAGCTGTTGGGAAGGTGGCTCAATCAGTTCGTCGCGCGTGTGGAACCGGACGAGACAGAGGAACGGCTGCGCCGGTCGATGGCGGATCGCTACGTCTCGGTACGGCCGGATCTGGACGGAGTCAGCGCGTTGAGCGCCCTGGTGTCCTCGGTCGACGCCGAGGCGATTGATCAGGTGTTGACCGCGGTGGCAGCGGTCGCCGAAGGGGGCGATGAGCGGACGCGCCAGCAGCGTCGTGCGGACGCGTTGGTGGATCTGTTGCTGGGCCGGATCAGCAACGGGTGCGGCGCGCGCTGGGATAGAGACAGCGACAGCGACGCGGATGACAGCGACGCGGATGACAGCAACGGGTGCGGCGCGCGCGGGGGATGACAGCGACGCGGATGACAGCGACGCGGATGGCACCGATGACGACGACTGCGGCCTCGATGAGGATCTCGACTGCTGGAGTGAGGTCGACGGCGACGGCGCATCTCGCTCACTCGCGGAACAGCCTGCCGCCAGCGGCGACGCAATCCCCGCCGTGGTTGACCAGTGGGATCTGCCTGCGTCGGCGTTCCGGCCCGATCCACGCAGCGCCGGGGATGCGAACGCTGTCCTGCCACGGGTGACTGCCGGCCCTGGCCCCGGTTCTGGACCGCGGGCAAGGCCGCCGACCGGGGTGCAGCTCCGGCCCGTGCAGGTGAATATCGGCGTGATCATCTCGGCGGCATCACTTTTCGGTTTCAGTGACACCCCCGGACAGCTCGCAGACCGGTCGGCTTTGGTGTCCGCCGAGATGATCAGGGAGTTGGCGGCCCGGCCGGGCACGCTGTTCCACCGGCTGCTCACCGATGACAAGGGCAACTTGTTGGACGTCACCGAACTCGGTCGATTCCCATCCCGGAAACTGGGCCTGGCGATCGCGTACCGCGACGGTGTGTGCACGAATCCGACCTGCACTGTCCCGGCACGTCGTTGCGATCTGGATCATGTGATTCCCTTTCCTGACGGACCAACGGCCGCAGGCAATCTGGATGAGAAATGCCGGTCGGATCATCGGGCGAAAACCCATGCCGGGCATCGCAGCAGCAGAACGGGTCCGCACAGCGGCTGTTGGACGACGCCAACCGGCCACACCTACCACTACACCGACGACCCACTGTCCGTAGAGGCATTTGCTTCGGATCGACCTGATCCGCCGTGCCCACGGGAGGTCGTTGTCTCACAGTGGTCCTGGCGTGCTGGGTGAAAAGGCCGTGGTGATCAACTGCGCCTGCCGGCGGCCCTCCGGGGTCAGTCGCAGAACGTCGCCCTCCCTTGTCAGGTGCCCGGCTTCGACGAGCTCGTCGAAAAACGTTCGCAGCACACCGTGCGGCACGCCCACCGAGCGCTCGATCTGGGTCCGGCCGCAACGGGCGGAGTAAGCATCCCCGCAAGCAGGGCGACTCGCTACTCGCCGTTCATGACCATTCGCTCTACGAAGTCATTGCGGAACTTGCCGTCGGGGTCGTACACGCGCAGCAGCGCCCGGAAATCCGGGAACCGCTCGTACAGTCCCGACAACCCCTGTGGGGAGGTGGTGAACACCTTCCCCCAATGCGGCCGGGCGCGGAAATCGGCCAGCCGCTCCTCGATGGCGGTGAGCACCGGGGAGACCGCGGCCTCGTCCGGGATCCAGGTGAAATGGAACGCGACGCTGTCGGCGTGGTAGCTGGGGCTGATCCACAACTCATCGGCGGCGACGGTGCGGAACTCCGAGATCAAGAGCACCGCGGCGATGTCGCCGGCGATGTCGTCGAGCACGGCTCGGGCCTGCACCGCGTGCTCCCGCGGCAGCAGGTATTCGGACTGCAGTTCATCGCCGTTGCTCGGGGTGAAATCGAGCCGGAAATGCGGCAGCCGCTCGTTCCACGGGCCGGCGGCGCCGAGCTGCGCGGTGGTGAATTCCGTTGGCATCCCGGGGACAGGATGGCGCGGCGTGGTGGCCAGCGCAGCATCCAGCCAGCTGGTCGGGGCCTGGACTGAGCGGCCCGGATCGACCCGGCTCTTGCGCCAGACCTGATGCATCCCAGCGGGTTTCCAGTTGCTGAAGATACTCACGCTGTAAGCGCTGGCGACGATCTCGTCGAAGTGCGCATCGAAGCGCGTACGGGGGAGGTCGTCGTAGACGTCCTGCCGGACGTCGAACGTCGGCACGATGTCCAGCACCAATCTGGTCACGATCCCCAGTGAGCCGAGGGCAAGCGCCATTCCGTTGAACTCGTCGCCATGGGTTTCCCGGCTCGCCTGCACCACATCGCCGCCCGCGGTGACGATTTCGATCGCCGACACGATGCTCGACAGATTGCCGTTCGTGTTTCCCGAGCCGTGTGTGCCGGTCGCGCAGGCACCCGCCACCGAAATGTGCGGCAGCGACCCGGTGTTGTGCAGCGCGAACCCCGAATCCTGCAGCGCGCGACCGAGTTCGCCGTACCGGGTGCCGCCACTCACCGACACCCGCGACCTCTCCGAGTCGATATCGATAACCGTGGGCAGGCCGGCGACGGACAGCAGATCGCCGGTCGTGTCGGCGATCCGGTTGAACGAATGACCCGTGCCCAACGCGCGCACCTTCGATGCCCCGGCGACGATCCGCTGGAGTTCGGCGACCGACCCGGGCCGATGGGTTCGGGCGGCGGCGAAGGTGACGTTGCCCGCCCAATTCCTCCACCGCTCGGTCGTCATGCGGTCGGTCGTCATGAGGGATGCACCGGGGCCAGGCGGGCCCGCAGTTGCATCAAGTGCTGCGCGTGCGCGGCCAACCGCCGGTCCTCCTCGGTGACCGGCTTCCACTGGGGTACCGGGACAGGTCGGCGCTGCTCGTCCAAAGCCACGAAGATGGTCAGACAGTGTGTGGTCAAACGCATCTCCGGGAGCTTCGGGTCGCCGGAGGCGACGTGCACCGACACGTGCATGCTGCTGCGGACGGTGTGCAGCAGGCGTGCCTGGACCTCGACGATGTGGCCGATCATGATCGGCCGGGCGAGTTCACGTTGCCCACGTATGCGGTGACGCAGTACCCACCGCTCCAGCCCACAGCGCAGGCGTACGCGGCCTTGTCGATCCACTCCAGCACGCGGCCGCCGGCAAGCGCGGTGCCGCCGATGGCGGCGACATCGGTGGGGGCGGCCATGAACTGCTGCGTGATCTCTTGCGATCCGTACTCATGCCGGCCTCCAGTAGCGATGGTCTCCGGGAGCGATGGTTTGCGGCGACCGGGTGTGGTCGGGTCTATTGGAGCGGAGATCGGTGATCTTGACCAGTCACCCGCCCGCCGGTTGCAGCACGGGAGCGGTGACCTGGTGCTCACCGACCGGCAGGGTGCGGTCGTCCTGGCCCGGTAGTCGGAGCACGGCGGAGCACCCGGCCGGCACGGTGACGTCGTGGAGTCCACCGCTCCCAGATCGTGGTGGCGCCCATGGTCACCGGGTACAACCAGGAGGGGCTGCCATGTTCCAGCAGCAGCCGGTAGGCATCGTCGAGGTGATCGGTGGCCCCAGCAGTGCGCAGCGGTCGGACGCCCAGTTCGGCGTTCTCCAGGATCTCGGCGTGCCGCATGGTGGTCTCCCGGCCGGCCTCGCCGCGAACGGTGAACCTGAGCCAGCTGACAGGGTTCTGCCCGCAATCGAGCAGGGTCTCGCCGGCCGGTGACGTCCAGATCCGGGTCGGGGCGATCTCTTCCTACCGGATGACCGGCGGTGGACGGCCGGCGTGAGCTTGGCCGGATCGACGTCGACCCGCCGCACTCCGCTCCCCTCGGCGGGGGGGAAACCCGTCTCCCAGCAACGCGGATCACGCAGTCGCGCGTCGATCCGCTGGCCGTTGTACAGATCGTCGGCCAGCACCGCGATGGGTCCGGACTGCCAACTGTCGTCAGAGACGACGGTCTGGGTGTGGCCGTTCTCGAAGGTCAGTTCGAGCTGGATCCACGCGGCCAACTCGGTGCCGTAGAGGGCGGACTTGCCGTTCCAGCTCAACCGACCGCGGTACCACCCGTTGCCCAGCGCCACCCCGATCACCGTGGTCGGCGCGATCAGCCGCGTGACGTCGATTGTGCGGCGTGTCATGGGTTTTCCGTCAATCGGCAGGGACTTTCGTATGGTGGAACCATGGAGATTCCTCGAAGGAGGGCGCCGAAGTGACAGCAGCGACCGACAAGACAAGCCCCGAGACGGATCTCCGAGGGCGGTCAGGTAACGGCGGGTCCGGCGACATGGTGGCGAAGGCGCTGTCGCTGCTGGACCTGCTGGCGGAGTACCAGAACGGAGCCGCGCTGTCTGACCTGGCCAGCCGGTCGGGCTTCCCGCTCAGTACTACTCACCGATTGCTCGCCAGCCTCATCCGCGGCGGGTTCGCGTCGCTCTCCGGCTCCGACCGGCGATATCACCTCGGGCAGCGGGTCTTCGCCCTCGGCCAGCAGGTCGCCAGCGCACGCGGGTTCGCCGGGACGGTGCTGCCGCAGTGGAATGGCTGTCCCAGCAGACCGGTGAGGCCGTGTTGATGTCGGTGCTGGACGGCGAGCAGGAACTGTACGTGCACTACGTGGCCGGACCGCAGCAGGTCGGGGTGATCGGCGAGTGCGGTCGCCACGGCCCGCTGCACTGCACCTCGATGGGCAAGGTGCTGCTTGCCTTCGCCCCGGACGCGCAGACCGCCCGCCTGGTCGACACGGTGGAATTGACCCGCCTCGGACCGAACACCATCAACGACCGCGAGCAGTTCCGGACCGAGATCGCGAGCGTCCGGGCGGACGGATACGCCATCGCCGACGAGGAACACGAAACCGGGATCCGGGCCATCGGCATGCCGATCCTGGACATGGGCGGACGGTTGCGCGCCGCGATATCCGTTGCCGCGCCGGCCTTTCGCTGCAACGCCGCGCAGCTCACCGAATTCCTGCCGGCCATGCGGAGCGCCGCCGACAACATCAAGATCCTTTTGCCCGGCTCATGAGCCAATCCAGTGGCCCGGCTTTCGTCAAACGCCGCACCGACGCGCCACCGGGCTTCTTCGCGTGGGAAGCAGCCGGACTGGCGTGGCTGGGCGAGGCCGCAGCGGCCGGGGGTGCCGCCGTCGTCGGGGCGCGCGAGGTCGGCGAGCGGCACATCACCCTGGACCGGATCGAGCCGGCACGCCCGACGGCGACCGCCGCAGAGGCGTTGGGCCGGGCGCTGGCCGTCACCCACGCTGCCGGCGCGGACGCGTTCGGCGCGGGGCCACCCGGCTGGCACGGCGACGGCTTCATCGGCCGACAGGGTCTGACAATCAAGGAGTTCGGACGCTGGGGCGAGTTCTACGCAACGACCCGATTGCAGCCGTATGCCACGGCCGCGCAGCGGCAGGGCACGCTGAGTCCGGCCGGCGCCCGGCTGGTGGACCGGGTCTGCGAGCGCCTGCTGGCAGGGGAGTTCGACGACGACCGGCCTCCGCTCCGGATCCACGGTGATCTATGGGGCGGGAACGTTCTGTACACACCCGGCCCTTCACCCGGCCCTTCACCCGGCCCTTCACCACAGTGCTCGGCGGTGCTGATCGACCCGGCTGCACACGGTGGGCACGGCCAGACCGACCTGGCAATGCTCGAACTGTTCGGCACCCCCCACCTGGAGCGGGTCCAGCAGGCGTACGCCGAGGCCGCGGAACTCCCGGCGGATTGGCGGGACCGGACCGGCCTGCATCAGCTCCATCCACTGCTCGTGCATGCCGTCACCCACGGGCCGTCCTACGGGCAGGAAGCGGCGGCCGTCGCCCGGCGGTACGCCTGAACGCGCCCGGCCCGACCGGTCTCGGCAGGCCCCCGGCAGCACGGATTCGGGCGTCCAAGATTCGCTGGGACACGAGCGCCCGACCCCGATACCGTGTGGCGATCAGGCGTTCCCTGGGTTCCAGCAGGACACATCTGCCCGTGACCGGTAGACCTGTCACGGGGCACAAACGTCGAAGGTGATGAAGGAGCGAACCGGCATGTTCTCTCGGATTGCGGTGATCAACAGAGGTGAGCCGGCGGTACGGCTGATCCGGGCAATACGGGAGCTGAATTCCGAGTACGGGTACGGCATCAAAGTCATTGCCCTGCATACGGACGCCGAGCGGGGCGCGCTGTTCGTCCGGACCGCTGACGAGGGCGTGCTGTTGCGCGACAAGGGTAGTTTGGGCAGCCCCTACCTGGATCACGCGGAGCTGGAACGGGCGATGATCGCCGCTCGGGCCGATGCGTGCTGGCCGGGGTGGGGGTTCGTGTCCGAGGACGCCGGATTCGTGGAGTTGTGCGACCGGATCGGTGTCACCTTCATCGGTCCGCCGGCCGCCGCGATGCGCAAGCTCGGTGACAAGGTGCAGGCGAAGTACCTGGCCGAGGCGACCGGGGTGCCGGTCGCGCCGTGGAGCAAAGGCCCGGTCGAGGACATGGCGTCCGCGCTCGAGCACGCCGAGGTGATCGGCTACCCGATGATCCTCAAGGCCCGCAGCGGCGGCGGCGGTCGCGGCATCCGGATGGTGTTCGATCCCAGCGAACTCGAAGAGGCGATCGAGCGCACCCAATCGGAAGCGCAGAAGGCGTTCAACGACCCGGTGATCTTCATGGAGAAGCTGGTCCAGGGCGGCCGGCACATCGAGGTCCAGGTCATCGCCGACAATCACGGCAATGCCTGGGCGCCCGGGATCCGGGACTGTTCCGTCCAGCGGCGCAACCAGAAGCTGATCGAGGAGTCCGGCTCGCCGGCGCTCACCCCCCAGCAGGACGCCGATCTTCGCAAGGGCGCGGTCGCGCTGGTCAAGGAGGCCGGCTACCGAGGCGCCGGCACGGTGGAGTTCCTCTACCAGCCCGAGGAGAAGATGTTCGCCTTCCTGGAGGTGAACACCCGGCTGCAGGTCGAACACCCCATCACCGAGGAGTCCACCGGGCTGGATCTGGTGAAGCTGCAGATCCTGGTCGCCGACGGGCACCGGCTGGAGGGTGACGCGCCGCCGAACCACGGGTACGCCATCGAAGCCCGACTGAACGCCGAGGACGCCGACAACGGTTTCGCGCCGTCACCGGGCAAGGTCCAATTGTTGAATCTGCCGACCGGCCCGGGCCTGCGGGTGGACACCGGAATCGCGACCGGCGATGAGATCTCGCCGGACTACGACTCGATGGTCGCCAAGATCATCGCCTGGGGCCGGGACCGGCCTGAGGCGATGGCCCGGCTGCGGGTCGCGCTGCGGGAGACCACCGTGGTGGTCAAGGGCGGGACGACCACCAAGTCGTTCCTGCTGGAACTGCTCGATCACCCCGAGGTCATCAATGGCACCGCGGACACCGGGTGGCTGGACCGCGCCGGGCTGACCGACGAACCGCGGGTGGCCGCCCATGCCGACGCCGCGCTGCTGTACGTCGCCGCCGATGTCTACGAATCCGAAGAGGACCTGGAACGCGACGCGTTCCTGCGCTCCGCTCGCGGGGGGCGCCCGCGTGCCAACCACGCCGTCGGCCGTGAGGTGGAACTCGGCTACCAGGGCCAGACCTACACGTTGAACGTCGCTCAGATCAGCCCCCGGCGGTACCGGATCGAGGTCAACGACATTGTCATCGAGGTGGAGCTGGAGCGGCTCTCCGCCTTCGAGAGTCGTTTGACCATCGGCGATCGTCGGCACCACATTGTCGCCAATCAGGGACCGGCGGGTCACCTGGTCGAGGTGGACAGCGTCAGCCACCGGGTCAGCCGGGACGAGGGCGGCATCGTGCGGTCGCCCGCCCCTGCGGTGGTCGTCGCGGTGCGCGCCGCAGCCGGCACCGAGGTGGCGGCCGGCGACACCATCGTGATCCTGGAATCCATGAAGATGGAGACCCCGGTGAAGGCCCCGTACGCGGGCCGGGTCCGGGAGATCCTGGTCGGCGTCAACTCCCAGGTCGACGGGGGCGGCGCGCTCCTCCGGCTGGACAAGCTGGAGGAGGAGGGCGCGGCGTCCACCACACCGACGGTCGAGTTCTCCGCGGACGCCTTCGACGTCGGCCCCGACGCCAGGGCGCAGATCCTGGCCGACGTCGGCACGCTGCGCGCGCTGATCATGGGCTTCGACGTGAGTGCGGGGCGGGCCCGTGCGGTGCTGGCCGACGTGGAGAAGCTGGCCGGCAGCCTGCCGGTCGACGACGACGAGCTGCTGCACGCCGGCATCAGCGTGCTCGGCACGTTCGCCGACCTGTGCGAGCTGTCCCGGAACCGACCGGCCGGCGAGGAGGAGAGCGACGAGCGGGTGCACAGCCCGCGCGAGCACTTCCACTCCTACCTGCACTCGCTGGATGTGGAGCGTGAGGGCCTGCCCGAAGGGTTCCGGACCAGGCTGCTGCGGGTGCTGCGGAACTACGGCATCGCCGACCTGGAGCCGACGCCGGCGCTGGAGGAGGCCGTCCACCGGGTGTTCCTCGCCCAGGAACGGGTCGGTGATCAGATCCCTGTGGTGGCCGCGTGGTTGGAGCGTTGGCGCGCCGCCGGAGCGTCGTTGACCGGCAAGGTCCGCGAGGAGGTCGGCGAGGTGGTCGAGCGTCTCGTGGTGGCCACCCGTACCCGGTACCCGGTGATCGGTGACCTCGCCCGCAGCATCCGGTACGAGGTGTTCGAGCGGCCGGTGATCGAGGCCGCCCGCGACCGGGTCTACGCCGGGGTGCGGGAGAACCTCCGTGAGCTGACCGCGAATCCGGACGCCGCCGATCACGCGCAGCGGATCGACGCCCTGGTTGCCAGCCCTGAGCCGCTGATCCTGTTGCTGGCCGAGGAGCTGGCCACGGGCGGCGACGGGATCGACGCCATGCTGGAGGCGATGACCCGGCGGTACTACAAGGTCCGCTCGCTGGAAAATGTCCGGACCTTCCGTGAAGACGGAAGGCCTTACGTCACCGGCGATTTCGAGCTCAGCGGGCAGAATCTGCACCTGGTGGCGATCGGCGCCGACCATGCCGACCTGACCGCTGCGCTGACCGCCGCCGACGGGGTGGCCAGTCGGCTCGCGGACCCGGCGAACGTGGTGACGGACCTGTACCTGTCCTGGCCGGATGCG
>JBBQJM010000088.1:0-10702 GCA_038325895.1 Mycobacteriales bacterium | reverse complement strand
TGTGCGGTGCCGCCGGGATTGAGATGCTCGCGGACGCCGCCGACCAGCGCCCGGCACAGTCCGTCACCCGCGATCCCGGAATCGCCGTAGGCGAACCGCTGTTCGCCCTCCCCGACGATGAACGGCGGGTTGGACACGATGAGGTCGAAGCGCCCGTTCGGGACCGGGTCGTAGAGCGACCCCAAGCGGAGGTCCCAGGTCTGGCCGTTCAGCCGTGCGGTGGCGGACGCCAGCGCCAGCGCGCGCGGGTTGGTGTCGGTGGCCAGCACGGTCCGCGCGTGCGAGGCCAGGTGCAGGGCCTGGATGCCGCAGCCGGTGCCCAGGTCCAGTGCGGTGCCGACCGGTTCCCGGATCACCGCCCTGGCCAGTGTGATGGATGCCGCGCCCGCGCCGAGCACGTGATCGGGGCGCACGGGTCCCGGCCGGGTGTCCGAGTCCAGGTCCGCGACCAGCAGGAACTCGGTGGAGTCGTCGGCGTGCGGCCGGACGTCCAGCGCGGCCCGGAGGTCCCGGCCATCCCGCTCCAGCAGGCCCTGCGCGACGGCCGCGGCGATCGGGGTGCCGGGGAGCGCCCGGCTCACCTGTTGCTCGTCCTCGGTCGTGCCGAGCAGGAACAGCCGGATCAGCGTCGCCAGCGGGGAGCGGTCCCGCGTCGCCCGCAGGGCCGGCCCAAGTTCCCCGCGGGCCAGCGCTCGGTGCGTGGACACCCCGAGCAGTTCCGGCACTCCGGCGGAGTCGTAGCCGGCGGCACGCAGGTCGTCCCCGAACCGGTCGAGGAGGTCCAGGTCGGACAGCGGCTGCGCGGCGGGCGCGGCCGGGGGTGATTCGTCCAGGGGTGATCTGAACTGGACCTGCGGCTGTGTTTCCGGCAGGGATTCGGGCTGCGTCACCCGGGAAGGCTAGCCGTCCTAATCCTCGGGCTGACGCGTCCAGGTCCGCGTGAAGGCCTGCCGGTCAGGCCCGCCGGGTGGCCAGCACCGCGCGCACCCGCCGCTCGTCCCGGTGTCGATAACGCAACGCGTACCCACCGAGATTTGGACGCGCGTGGTCGTCCGCCCTGATCATGTCCGCCTCGACCCCGGCGGCACGGATCGCCTGCATCGTGTCCAAGGCCTCGTCGGGTTCGTCGAGCTGCAGCGACGTCATCATGTTGCGCCAGCGCTGCTCGTCCGCGATGCGGGCCAGGATCAATCCGGTGACGGCGCCGCCGATCCCGAGCACGAGCACCCTGGTGAGCTTTCCGCTCGGTGAGCCCATCGGTGAGGTCTTCGTCAGCAGACCCAGGCTTGCGCCCGCCGCGGCGCCGGGCGTCAGCACCGCGGCCGCGCCGGCCGCGTTGAGACTCACCGTGCGAAAGCCCCAGCCGAGCCGTCGCAGGCGATCGAACGGCGTCTCCCGGGTGAGCACGACGGTGGGGCCCATCGTTCGAGAGTAGGACTCAGGCGGTGGATCTCCTACGGATGGGGCCGGACCCGCTGGCCGGACGCGAATGGCGAACCTGACCGAACAACGGTCACGGCCTGGCGCACACCAGCCCGACGCAATCCGATGTGCCGTTCCGGCGCGCGACGTTGCCTCCGAGGTCGGTCGCGGCGGGAGCGTGGATGCCCGTACTCGCCGTTGCCGATGGCGGTGTTGCCGCCGACGGCCAGAGAAGTTCCGTCGGTGTAGATCCCGCTGCCGGCGTTGCTCCGGAACACGCTGCCGGTGATGCTGCTACCGGTGGGATCGCCGATAAAGACGCCACCGGTATTGCCGACGAAGGTGCTGTCGGTCACCTGCAGCGACTCGCCCGAGATCGCGACCCCGATGGTGCGGAAGGTGCTCTTGGAGGCGGCAGTCGGCGTATCGGACAACTCGCTGACGGTCGCGCCGCCGGGGTTGTTGGAGAAGCTGGTGCCGGCAACAGCCGGCGTGCAGAAGTTCGACAGTAGATCGGACCCGCGTAGTGGGTGACGGAGCTGTCGGCGATCGTCACCGTGACACTGCAGAACAGTGGAGAGCCGGTATACCCGGTTCCATCCAGGCGTGATCGGGCGATGCTCAGCGAGTTGTTCTCGTCGAGCGCGAGACCTCCGCCGATCACGCGGGTGTCGACAACACTGACGTTGTTCATTTCCCCGAACGTGCTCGATGACCGGAGCACCGAGTCGCGCAACCGTCAAGGACGTCACCGACGGAAAGATGGATGAGCGCAGCCGGTGCGGTCACCGTCGACCACGGAGATGCCCACCCCGGTGCCGTCACCGGACAGCTGGTGACCGGCCATGTCCAGTCGGGCGCCGGGCGCCGGGGTGAGCCCGTCACCGCTGCAGCGCAGGTCACTGGTCAGTGTGGTGTCGGCGGACAGGTGTGATCGCGCAGGCGACCTGTCGGGTGGCGACGGCACCGTTGGCAGGCGTCGCGGACAACAAGAGACCGGCGGCGAGAGCGACGGCGAGACCGGTCAAGGCTCCGGCTGGCTGAAAGCGGCGCAACGACCACCTCATCGATGATGGGGGTCTCAGCCGCGGCGGTGGGGCCTGATCCGAGTTTGTCCGCTCCCGCGCCGACCGGCTGACGGCGAGAGCGGGTCATCGGCGTCCAGTGCCCCGGCGCATGCCAGGCTGGCAGCCATGACTGCTACGCGGATGTACTTGACCGGCGATGACAAGGCCGACGCACTGCTCGCCTCCGACGGCAACGCGCTGCTGATCGGGATGGTGCTGGACCAGCAGGTACCGATGGAGAAGGCGTTCTCCGGGCCGGCGGTGATCGCCGAGCGGATGGGCGGGCACCTGGATGTCGCGGCCATCGCTGCCGCCGATCCGGAGGAATTCGCCGCGCTGTGCTCCAAACCGCCTGCGGTGCATCGCTTCCCGGGTTCGATGGCAGGGCGGGTGCAGGGTGTCTGCCGAGTGCTGGTCGAGTCGTACGGCGGTGACGCGGTCAATCTGTGGACCGGAGTGCCCTCGGGCCTGGAACTGCGGAAGCGAATCGCGGCGCTGCCTGGATTCGGCGCGCAGAAGGCGGCCATCTTCCTTGCCCTGCTGGGCAAGCAGTACGGCGTGCGGCCGCCGGGTTGGCGGGAAGCGGCGGGCGCTTTCGGTGCGGACGGCAGCCGGGTCTCGGTCGCCGACGTGGTGGACGAGGAATCCCTCGGTCAGGTGCGGGCGGCCAAGAAGGCGGCCAAGGCCGCCGCCAAGGCCGCCAGTGCGAGCGCGTGACGGACGAATAGACCTGCTCTGTCTGCACTGCACCACTGCACCGATCGGGCTCAGGGTTCGGCCCGGCGATCGATGCTCGCCACCGCCGGGCATCGGCGTAGCGTGTGGTTGGCGCAGTCCGGTGGCTGGCTACGCCCGCTGTCCGTGATCGTTCGATCAAGCAAGCTGTTCATCGGAGCGGGGTGTAGTGATGACGTCCTATTCAGGCCAGGGTCAGATGCCGCCGGGCGAGGAGATCTTTGACCGGGCCGGCAGCGCCGGTGCGGACGGTGCCGGTGCCGCCGGGTCCCGTCGGGTGCAGGCCACCGTGATCACCGGGGCCGACGAGTCCTACGACGACCAACTCAAGCGCAGACGCACCCGCTACATGATCATGATGGGGATGCGGGTGCCGTTCCTGATCGTGGCGTGCCTGCTGTACCAGACCCCCTGGTTGGCGCTGCTGGTGATCGCGATTTCCGTGCCGCTCCCGTGGATGGCCGTGCTGGTCGCCAATGACCGCCCGGCACGCAAGCGGGCGAAGGTGGTTCCTCCGGGGACGAACAACTACGAACGAGCCCTGCCCGCGCCCGGATACCAGGTCGGCCAGAGCCGGCTCCGCGACACCGAGACCGTCGACGCCGACCCCGATCTGTCAGCGGGGGCCGCCGGGAGGTCGTGAGCCCGTCGGACGCGCGCCGGTCGTCGGTGCCGCGCCGGCAGCGGGCCGCGTGCCCACCCGACCGGCCGCCGCGGTGCTCGCCGCCACGCCGTGCTGCAACGCTGCCTCCGGTCCGTCGCCGCGCAACCACGAGGCGAGCAGTCCCGCATTGAAGGCGTCGCCCGCGCCGGTGTTCTTGGCTTTCGTGCCGGCGCCGCCGGAATACGGGTGGTCGGCTTCCGGCGTCGGCACGCTGAAGGTCTCGGTGGCCGTCAGCCACGACGCCCCGTCGCGGCCGTGGGTGACGACGCCCGCGCGTGCCGCCTGCAGGGCGGCCGGTGCCGCCCAGCGCGTCCAGTTCGGAATCGTTGGGCAGCAGCAGGTCCACGCCCTCGACCCTGCTCAGAAAAGTCGGGCGCCGGCGGCGGCCAGGTGCGAGGCGGCCTGCGGGTCCACCGACGTGGTCCAGCCCATGTCCATCGCCCGCCGTAGCGCGGCCCGCCCGGCGGGCCGGGAGGCGTTGTCCAGCAACACGTATCCCGAGAGGTGCAGGTGACCGTGGCCGCTCACCGGCTCCAGGGTGACGTCGTCGGGGGACAGCTCTGCGTTGGCCCCGCGGTCGGAGAGCATGGTCCGGTCGCCTTCGGGCGCGACCACCACCACGACGCAGCAGGTGGGAAGCACCTCGTCGACGGCGAACCGGCAGCGGACACCCGCGGCGAACCGGCAGCGGACACCCGCGGCGGACAGTTCGGCGGCCGCGGTGCGGCCTGCCTCGTCCGCGCCCACCCTGGCGATCAGCGTGACGTCCAGGTCGTGCCTGGCCAGCCAGGCCGAGGTGTTCCCGCCCGCGCCGCCCGGCGTCACGCTCACCCTGGCTCTGGTGTCCTGGCCGAGCGCGACCGGCCCGGCCACCCGGGCCAGCACATCAAGGCCGACGTCACCGATCACGGTCACCTGCGGCCTCGGCGGCTGTGAGGTGGCCGCAGTCACCGCAGTCGACCCCTGCCACGGGGTGACGGCTGTCGTTGCCGACCCGCGTCCGCCCCTGGTTGCCCGGCCAGCGCTGCGGCCACCTCACCGGCCAGGAAGGCGTTGGCCTGCACCAGTTCCACGTTCGCCCGCAGGCTTTCGCCGTGGGTGGCGGAGTGGAAGTACTCCAGCAGTCGCGGGGTGACGTCGTTGCCGGTGACGCCCTCGTCCGCCAGCACGGCGAGGCCGTGGGCGAGCGTTCGGTCGTGAGGCCCGGATCGAGCTGGCGGTCGACCGGCAACGGGTTGGCCAGCACCACCGCGGCGCGGTCGGTGCCAAGGGCCCTTTCGGGCCCGCACGACTGCCGCGGCCTGGAGGGGGGTGTCCACTCGCCACGGCACACCCTGGCCGGAGTCCGACAGGAAGAAGCCGGGAAACCCGTCGGTGCGGTAACCGAGGACCGGCACCGACAGGGTCTCCAGGTACTCCAGGGTGGCCGGCACGTCCAGGATGGACTTCACCCCGGCGCACACCACCAGGATCGGGGTGCGGCCGAGCACGCCAAGATCGGCGGAGATGTCGAAGGACTCCGCAGCGCCCCGGTGCACCCCGCCGAGGCCGCCGGTGGCGAACACCTCGACGCCCACCACGTCCGCCAGCGCGGACGTGGAGGCGATCGTTGCCCCCGTGACGCCGAGCGCGACCGCCACTCCGACGTCGCGAACGGAGAGCTTTGCGATGCCGTCGTCGCCGCAGAGCCGGTCCAGCTCGGGCGCGGTCAGCCCGACCCGGACCACGCCGTCGAACACTGCGATGGTCGCCGGCACCGCGCCCGCCGCGCGCACCCGACCCTCGATCCGATCCGCGATCGTCCTGTTGTCGCCACGCGGGAGTCCGTGCGCCAGGATGGTGGACTCCAGCGCGACCACCGCCCGGCCGGCCCGCACGGCGTCGGCCACCTCGGGGTGCAGCTGGATGGGTCCGGATGGCACGGCGGGCTCCTTCATGACGGTGTTCATGACGGTGTCATGACCGTGATCATGACCGTGCCGACGAGTTCGCCGGCGGTGGCATCATGACCGGTAACGATCGTGCAGAGCCAATCAGCCGGGAGACACCAATGACGAGCACGACCACCGAGGTACTCGAGAAGCCGGTCGATCAGGACACCGACGACACACCGAAGATGTTCCATTACGTCCGCAAGGCCAAGATCGTCGAGTCGGCAGTGACAGGCAACTTCGTGGTCGCGTTGTGCGGCGAGACGTTCCCGGTGACCCGCCAGGCCAAGCCGGGATCGCCGGTCTGCCCGGACTGCAAGAAGATCTACGAGCGGATGCGCAAAGGCGGCTGACCCAGCTGGTTCGGTGACGCGAACCCGTCACCCCGAGTCCAGTTCGCAGCGGTCCAGGTCCAACCGGGGCGGCTGTCAGGGTGTGCCGGTCGCCGGCGGAATCTCCGGTGTCTCGCGGTCGGGATCGTAGGCGCGCCATTTGCGCTGTTCGCGCTTGGAGCGACTCGGCGGGAAGTACTCGAGCATGGCGTTGTTGAACTGCGCGCCGATGATGACGGCCATCGAGACGAAGTAGTAGAACAGCAGGAACGTGATCGGGGTGGCCAGCGCGCCGTAGGTCAGGCCGTGCGAGTAGACGTACGACAGGTACAGCCGGAGGCCGACGCTGGCCACGATGAACACCGCGGCGGCCAGGAACGCGCCGGGCACCCCGCGGTGCCAGGGGTGTTTGTGCTTGGGTGCAACCTTGTACAGCACCGACAGCATGAGGATCAGCCCGATCGCGATCACCGGGAAATAGGCGTAGTTGACGATCGTCGCGACCTGATCGCGCCACTGCTCCGGGAACAGCCGTGGCAGGTACTCCGGTCCGATGGCCAGCAGCGGCAACATGACGATCCCGGCCGCCAGAGCGATGATGTACAGCGCCAGTGCGAAGAACCGTTCGGCCACCGGATGGCGGAATTCGTGCTGGTTGTAGGCGATGGTGATGGACTCGACGAACGCCGACATCGCCGACGAGCCGGCCCAGATGCTGATCACCAGGCCGATCGACACCACGTCGGCCTGCCCGCTGCGCAGGATGGTGTTCACCGTGTCGCCGACCAGGTTGTTGGCGACCTCCTCGTTGAAGATGGTGTTCAGGAACAACAGGATCTGGTCCCTGACCTGGTCGATCGTGCCCGCGGGGAAGTACCAGCCGACCACGTAGCCGATCATGCCCAGCAGCGCCAGCAGCAGCGGGGCGGTGGACAGCGCGCACCAGAACGCCGCCTGCGAGCTCATCCCGAACAGCGAGTCGCTCCAGGCCTTGCTCAGCGTGCGCGCGGCGATCTTGCGCCAACGATGGCGCACCTTCGGTACCGGGACGAGCACCGGTCCGGTGACATGTTGGTGCCAGGGGATCGTCTCCGAGCCGTCGGTCGCCAGGGCGTGCGCCGTCCGGTAGATCGCCACGGTGGCGTCGGAGTCCGCCGGTGAACTCGAGGAGAGGCCGTTGGCAGGCAGGGCCTGGGTCACTCCGTTGACGCCGGGTGCAGGATCGTCCGACGGTGTGGCGTCGCCGGCTGTGGCGTCGAGCGGCTGGGTGGATCCGTGTGGGGGAGCAGGGGGGCCGCCCGGCGGGAGTCGCCGGGTCGGGTTGTCGAACGACGGACGAGGGCTGCTCACCCTACGAGCATGCCCTGATCACCCGCGGTCCGGAACAGCGACACAACGGGAAACCAGGCCGTAACGGGCGCGCGCACCGTTGCCTGGCCTCGGGGTCATCGGCCAGCCTCCGTCCCAGCGCGCTCGCGTGGCGCCGGATCGTGCCGTCAGCACGGCTCGCGGTCCCTACCCACAGCCCTGTTCCCCGCTGTTCCCCCTGTTCCCCGCTGTTCCCCCTGGTCCCCGCTGTTCCCCCTGGTCCCCGCTCTTCCCCCTGGTCCCCGCCGTGACCACCGTGACACCCCGGATGGCGCTGGCCGGGACCCGCCCCCGGCGCAGGTAAGGTCGGGGACGGCCCTCGAGCCGCCGGATGTCAGTCGCGGCAACGCGATCGGCCGTGGCGTCGGGGGTTTTTCCGCGAGCTGGGGAGGTCGGCAGGTGCTTCGAGTCCGTCTGGACGAGACGCGCCTGCGGCCGTGGCAACGGGCCGCGCTGGCCGCCTACGACGAGGTCGACCGCCCCTCCGGGTTCCTGCTGACCGCCACCCCCGGTGCCGGGAAAACCACCTTCGCGCTGGCGTTGGCCGGCCGGCTCCTGGCCCGCCGGGTGATCGACCGGGTGGTGGTGGTCTGCCCGACCGACCACCTGCGCACGCAATGGGCGGACGCCGCGGGTGCGGTCGGACTGGTGCTCGACCCGGGGATGACCAACGCGCAGGGACCGGTGCCGTCCGGCGCGGACGGCTACGTGACGACCTATGCGCAGGTGGCAGGGCGCCCGGCGATTCACGCCGCTCGCTGCCGACGCAGGCGGACCCTGGTGGTGCTCGACGAGATCCACCATGCCGGCGACGGACTGTCGTGGGGGGAGGCGACCGCGGAGGCCTTCGGTGACGTGCACCGCCGGTTGTGCCTGACCGGCACGCCCTTCCGGACCCGCCCGGGGGAGCGGATTCCGTTCGTCTCGTACGAGACCGACGGAGACCTGCTGCGCTCGGTCGCCGACTTCACCTACGGCTATCGGGAGGCACTGGCCGACGGTGTGGTCCGGCCGGTGGTGTTCGCGGCCTACACCGGGGTCTCGTGCTGGCGTAACAGCGCCGGCGAGGTGATCGCGGCGTCGTTGACCGACCACGGGACCAAATCGGTGGAAGCCGCGGCCTGGAAGACCGCGCTGGACCCGTCCGGCGGGTGGGTGCCGCACGTGATCGCCGCGATGGACGAGCGGATCACCCACCTGCGCGAGATCGGCATGACCGACGCGGCGGGGATCGTGCTGGCCAGCGACCAGGAGGACGCCAGGGCCTATGCCAAGGTGGTCCGGAAGATCACCGGTGAGGCTCCGGCGCTGATCCTGTCCGACGACCCCGCGGCGTCGAAGCGGATCGAGGCCTTCCGCACCTCCAACCAGCGGATCGCGGTGTGCGTCCGAATGATCTCCGAAGGCGTGGACATCCCCCGCGCCGCCTGCCTGGCCTGGATGACCAGCTATCGGACGCCGCTGTTCTTCGCCCAGGCCGTCGGTCGGGTGGTGCGCGCACGGGCGGCGGGCGAATCGGCGACGGTTTTCCTGCCCGCCGTGCGGCCTCTGGTCGCGCTGGCGGCCGAGCTCGAACTCGATCGCAACCACGTGATGGCGCCGCCGCCGCCCGCCGACGACAGCGATGTCGACCCCCTCGACCTGCCGGCACCTGCCGAGCGCGACGTGGTCCCGGCCATGGTCACCTTGGACTCGCAGGCGGAGTTCGCCCATGTGATGCACTCCGGGCGGGCGGTGACGGCCAGTGGCGGTGACGCCGATGGTGGGAGCCAGTGGGCGGCCGGACAGGTCGGGTCTCTCGGGTCGGTCACTGCGGAGGACGAGGCATTCCTCGGCCTGCCCGGGCTGCTCTCGCCGGAGCAGACGGCTGCCCTGCTGGCGCAACGGGACGCCCACCTGCGGCGGCGGGTGGACGCGGTCGGGCGGCTGCGGAGCGGCGGTCCGCACGGTGCCGACTATCCCGATGGTTCGGGTGGTTCCGACAGGTCCGACAGCTCGGACAGTGATGAGCAGTCCGAGGTGCCCAGTTGGCGGACCGCCGCCGCGCTGCGCCGGGAGGTCAATCAGCTGATCGCACGGATCGCGGCACGCACCGGCGCTCCGCACGCCAAGCTGCATTCGCAGATCCGCCGCGCGGTTCCCGGGCCGGCCTCGGCCACGGCCGGCCCGGACATCCTGGAACAACGTCGGGATCACCTGCTTGGCCTACTCTGACCTTCCGCCGCGCTGGTGAGTGCGCTGCGTCAGGTTGTGAGGGGCTTGAGCGCGCCGATCAAGCCGAGTACCCCGCAGGCCAGGAAGAGATACCAGCCGATCTGCGCCTGGTCGAACAACCCACTCAGGCCCACGTCGAAGATCGAACGGGCGCGGATCAGCATCCAGCACGAGCCGAGGATCAGCAGGATCGAGATCAGCATCGCCGCCAGGCCGAGCGGGCGGTGGTTGATGGGCATCACCATGGCCAGCCCGAGCAGGATCAATGCGCCGCCACCTACCGCCGCACCCAGCACGGTGTACATCACCACGGACAGGTCGGCGCCGGGTCCGGGCACCGCCCTGATCAGCCGGTAAATCTGCCAGCCGGTGATCGCGCCGTCGTCACCGGCGGCGGCTCCGGTGCCGGCTGGGCCGACAGGCACGGTGCGCCACGGCAGGAATAACTGCGCCACCCCGGCGATCCCGGCGATGATCAGCAGCACGGCGCCCATGACATCCGCCCGCGGTGCGGCCGTCATGGCCAGCGGCGGTCCGTATCCGGATGGAGGCCGTCCCGGCAACGGCTGCCCCATGACCCACCCTTCGTCGGTTGGGCGCTGCGTCGACGAACGTCGGCTCGATGCGTACCCGCGGTCCTGATCTGCCGAGCACCTGATCTGCCCGGCACCTGATCCGATTAGTGCCTTTCTCGTGGGCCAGTTCACTCGGGCCAGTTGTTTTACGCTCACTACCTGGGTTACCGCCACCCGCCGATGCCAGCCGCGGACCACGCGTCCAGTGTCCCGCGATCCTCGCCGCGCCGGAAGCGGTGAGCCGGCAGCGGGCCGAACAGGTGGGCTGGGAGCGCGGCTGCCGGGACAGCAACTCAGGGGCGCCCCCTGAGTGGGGCGCCCCTGAGCGGTGACGTCTGATCTGAGCGGTGACGTGTCTGATCTGAGTAGCGAGATGTCCGGTGCCAGGTCCGAC
>JBBQJM010000087.1:0-10719 GCA_038325895.1 Mycobacteriales bacterium | reverse complement strand
ATGGCGTCGATGGATTGCGACTGGGCCAGCATTGCCCGCGCCCAGAGCGGCGCGCCGCCCGAAGACCGCCCGATCTGGCACCGTCGGCCGGATCGCCTCCAACGCGCTGGCATGGTGCATGCGGTTGCCGAAGACGTCGAACAGCCCGGACCAGACCCGATCCTCCGACTCCTCTTCCCAGGTCACCGGCAGCGATCGGTAGGCCTGGTCGACGGCGTCGATCTTGGCCTCGCGGTCGATCCAGGGCGCGACGATCGGCAGGAAGACGTCCTCGCGGCTGCGCGGGACGTCGCGCCATCTGACGGGCTGCTTGTCGTACATGGTCATGGCGAACCTGTTCACCCAGAACAGGTTCAGCGCCACGTCGCGCATCAGTTCGTACCGGCTCGCGTAGTGGTCGCTCTCGATCCGGTTGACGATGTCGGTGCCCTTGGGCGCCTTGGTCTCGAAGTCGCGTCGGATCACGCTGTCCAGTTGGTCCTCGGACTCGATGACCGAGAAGTCCAGGTCGGGCTGGAAGTTGGACGGGAACACCAGGCGACCGTGCCGGTTCACCACAAACGGCTGCATTTCGCGTCTCCCGTGTGCTCGGCGGGCTGCAGAATCCAGATCCCTGGGTATATCAGTCACCGGCCCATTCCGCCCAGGCCAGGTCGATCAGGAATCTGTGCGTCACGACCGCCCGACCCTCGCGTATCCCGCGATGACCGTGCTCTCCGGACCACAGGATCGATGGCCGATTCGCACCGCGCTCAGACTGCGTGGCCACGGTGGACCGAGTGTCGCTCCCGCCCCGCCGGCACCGGGCATCGCCGGTAGGGTCGGCGGAAGCACTGGCGCCGACAGACCCTGCCGACGAAACCCGTAGATAGACCTCGGAGACGCAGATGCCCGTCCAGCCCCAGAACACCGATCCGAACGCCATTCCGGAGGGCGAGCCCACCGGGGTCATCGGCAGCAAGCTGGCCGGACGGGTGGCCCTGGTGACGGGCGGAACCCGCGGGATCGGCGCGTCGATCGGCAACAGCCTGGCCGCGCAGGGCGCGGCCATCGCGGCCGGCTACAGCGGCAACATCGAGAAGGCGCAGCGGTTCGCCGCCGACTTCCGCAGCACGTTCGGTCCGGGTATCGCGGTGTCGGTGCACCAAGGAAACGTGGCATCGGGGGACGACTGCCGCAGGGTGATCCGTGAGGTGCTCGAGCAGCACGGGCGGTTGGACATCCTGGTCAACAACGCGGGCATCACGATCGACAAGACAATCCTCAAACTGACCGACGACGACTGGCACAAGGTGTTGGACGTCAACCTTTCCGGCGCGTTCTTCCTGTCCCAGGCAGCGCTGGCGCACATGGTCGAGCGCGGCACCGGGCGCATCATCAACGTCTCCTCGATCATCGGCGAGGTGGGCAACATCGGTCAGGCCAACTACGCCGCCTCGAAATCGGGGTTGTTCGGCCTGACCAAGACCTTCGCCAGGGAGGCCGCGTTCTTGCTCGCTCGCTCCGGCAAGCTCGACGACGGCAGCATCGGACTGACGGTGAACACCGTGACGCCCGGCTACATCTCCACCGAGATGGTTGCCGCGGTCCCGGAAAAGGTGCTGGACAAGATCAAGGAAGGCATCCCGCTGCGTCGCCTTGGCAGCCCGCAGGAAATCGCCAGGGTGGTCCATTTCCTGGCCGCTGACGCCTCCTCCTACATCACCGGTCAGGTCTGGGGTGTCAACGGCGGAATGGACATGTAGCCGGGAATGTGTCGCCGTGCAGGTTTTGCTTGCTGATTAGCTAAGTGCAGTGCTAACCTGCTAACCTGCTAACGGATGAGGGATTCCGACGACCCCGCCACGCCCAGACACTCACGACCGCGGCTGCGACTGGTCCTGTCTGGTCGGACGACTCCGGACCATCCCAGAACCAACACTGCACCATGACACCGAGGTTGAGAAGATGAGCGGCAGATGGCCAGAGGCACCCACCCTGGGCGAGGTGATCCGTCGCCAGCGTGAACTCGCCCAACTGCCGATGCGTCAGCTCGCCGCGATGTCCGGGATCTCGAATCCTTATCTGTCGCAGATCGAACGCGGCCTGCGGGACCCCTCGGATCAGGTGCTCTCGGCCATAGCCGATTCCCTGCAGATGTCGGCCGACGCACTCCGACCGTCGCGCAAGGTGACCGATGACGATGAGCCCACACCCGTCCTCGCCGCCATCCTCGCCGATCCAGACCTGACCACTCAGCAGCGCAAGGCACTCCAGGAGTCCTACCTGGCGTTTCGGGAACTGACCATCGAACGCCGCCGCGTCAAGGGACGCGCTCCGCGTACCTGACCCCGTCGCGGCCAGCGCTTTGCCGCAAATCAAGTGCGCGCGGCGCCCGGAGTCCCGCGCAGCGTCACCCGCGGGAGGTTTTCATCGTGCGGCGCGGCCACGTACTATGGACCCGTTGCCTCGGCGAGGGCGACCTACTGGCGTGCCGTCAGCAGGTCAGCCGCAATCGGCGCGGTGGGTTCTCCCTCCGTGTCGTGACCCGGGGTGATGCAGATCCACCGCGCAGATCCACCCGCAGCTATCCCGAGATTCAGACCAGCGAACATCCATTTTCTTCACGTTGTCAGGAGTTGGCAGTGGCCGAAGTACGACTGATCGCCGAAACCCGCACCGAGTTCGGGAAGGGTGGCGCCCGTCGCACCCGCCGGGCCGGCAAGATCCCCGCCGTGCTGTACGGCCACGGCCTCGAACCGCGGCACCTGTCCCTGCCGGCCCGGGACTTCGCCCATGCCCTCAAGGGCGGCGCCAACACCGTGCTCACCCTGGAATTCCCCGACGGCGATCAGCTCGCGCTGCCGAAGTCCGTTGTCCGGCACCCGCTGCGCGACTACGTCGAGCACGTCGACCTGCTGGTGATCCGCCGCGGCGAGAAGGTCACGGTCGACATCCAGGTCATCGTCACCGGTGAAGCCGCGTCCGGCACCCTGGTGCTCACCGACGCGAACTCGCTGTCGATCGAGGTCGAGGCGATGAGCATTCCGGAAAGCCTGACCGTGGACATCGAGGGCGCCGAGGCGGGTACCCAATTCCTGGCCGGCGACGTCGCGCTGCCGACCGGTGCCACGCTGGTCACCGACCCCGAAGCTCTCGTCGTGTCCGTGCAGAACGCCCCGACGGCCGAGGAGGTCGAGGCCGAGACCGAGCAGGCCGAGGCCGAGGCCGGCGTCGAGCGGGACCAGCCGCAGACTCCGGAGGACTGACCGAGCGGTGGCCTCCCCCCGAGAGTGGGGACGTCACCCAGCCACCGAGCACCTCTCACCGGTGGGCGTCACACAGACGGGACAAGCCGTGGCCGACGATCGTTTCGTTGTCGTCGGTCTCGGCAACCCGGGCAAGACCTATGCCGGAAACCGGCACAATGTCGGCTCGATGATCGCCGACGTGCTCGCCGCCCGGATCGGCGCCGGTTTCAAGAGTCACAAGTCCGGGGCCGATGTGCTGGACGGGCGACTGGCCGGCATCCGGGTCGTGCTGGCCAAACCCCGCTCATACATGAATCTTTCGGGCGGACCGGTGGCGGCGCTGTCCGGCTACTTCTCGATCGAACCGGCCCAGGTGGTCGCGCTGCACGACGAACTGGACCTGCCCTACGGCACCATCCGGGTCAAGTTCGGCGGCGGCGAGGGCGGTCACAATGGTCTGCGGGCGATCTCGGCGGCGTTGGGCACCAAGGAGTACCTGCGGGTGCGGTTCGGCATCGGGCGTCCACCCGGCCGGATGGATCCGGCGGATTACGTGCTGCGGGATTTCTCGACCGCCGAACGCAAGGATCTCCCCGTCGACCTCGAGCACGCCGCGGATGCGGCCACCATGCTGATGGAATCCGGACTGCTGGTCACCCAGAACGCCCTGCACTGATGCGCGGGACCGCGTTTCCGGGATGAGGCACCTCTCGCCTCTGGCTCGCCCCCACTCGGCAGGTGCTCGCCGGCGCCGGCACCTGGCGTCGAGCCCACTCGGCTCCGCATTTCATGACTGAGCGCCGGCATATTCGGGCGCCGATTAGCACGAAGCGGCGCTGAGTGGTTGCGGCGCTGGGGTTCTCGCCTCCCGCGCAAAAGGCAGTGCCCGCCGAGCGAGATTGCCTGTGACCCTCACTCAGGTGATCAGCGAGCCCGCCGCGGAACGCCTCAGCTTGCCGGACGGGGTTTTCGGCAGGCTGCCCACCGGGAGCACGGTCACGGCCGCCGGTCGCACGCCGATCGCCGACGTCACCGCGGCCCGTATTTCGGTGGCGATTCTCTTGGCCGCGACGTCGTCGCCGGCTTCCCGTGATTCCACCGCGAGGGCGAACGACTCCCGGCCGCTGGAGGTCTTCCAGCGCACCGCCACCGCGTTACCGGCGCGCACGCCCTTGACCTGCTCGGCGATCCGCTCGATGTCCGTCGGGTAGACGTTGCGGCCGCCCATGATGATCACGTCCTTGACCCGACCGCAGACCACCACCTCACCGTCGAGCAGGTACCCGAGATCGCCGGTGTCCAGCCACCCGTCGGGGCCGCGGGTGGGCACCGGGCCCTCCACGGTGAGGTACAGATCGGTGACCGAGTCACCTCGCAGGTGCAGCACGCCGACCTCCCGGTCACCGCACTTCTCACCGTCCGGCCCGAGGACCATCACCTCGATCCCGTTCAACGGCGGGCCAAGCACCGGGAACGTCCTGGTCCCCTCGGTTCCGCCGGCGTCCTCCGGCGACGCCGAACCGTCGACCGGCACCGCGCGGTGCTTCTCCTCCAGGGTCACCGCGTCCACCGTGTCGATCTTCAACGGTGTCCCCCAGGGGTGAAAGGAGATGGCGAGCGTCGCCTCGGCCATGCCGTAGGCGGGAACGACGGCGTTGTCCGACAACCCGAAACGGGCTCCGGCCGCCAGGAAGGCACGTACCGCGCCGACATCGATCGGCTCGGCGCCGTTGAGCGCGAACCGCATGCTGGACAGATCGAGACCCTCCGCCCTGGCCAGCACCCGGGCGGTCAGCGCATAAGCGAAATTCGGTGCGGCCGTGATGGTTCCGCGGTACTTGCTGATCAACGTCGGCCACAGCAGCGGCCCAGACAGGAAATCCCGTGGGGTGACGGTGACCAGTTCCACGCCCTGACACATCGGCAGGGTGAGGAACCCGACCATGCCCATGTCGTGGAACAGCGGCAGCCAGGACACCATCACCTCGCCGGGGTGGATACCCGCGCTCGCGCACATGGCCTGGACGTTAGCCCACAAGTTCCGGTGGGTGATCTGGACGGCCTTCGGCCGGGCCGTCGAACCCGAGGTCAGTTGCAGCAGGGCCGGCATATCCTCGCCGATCTGGATGTCCATGTCGGCAACGGCGGCACCATTTTCCCCAGCGCCCGTCGCCGCGGGCGCTCCTGCCAACAGATCGGCAACGGTGAAGGCGTGAATCCCTGATCCCTCCAGCATCTCGACGAATTCGGTGAACGGGTCACCCAACACGATCGCCTTGGCGTTGATCAGCGCCAGCACACCGCCGGTTTCCTCCGCATAGGTCGCCAGGTTGGTGCGCGCGGTCGGCTGATGCAGCATCGTCACCGATCCGCCGGCAAGCCAGGCCGCCTGGGCGACCGGCGCGACCTCGGCGGGCCCCGCGGCCAGCACCGCCACTGCATCCCCCGGCCCGATGCCGCTGTCCGCGAGGCGCCGCGCGCCGGTGCTCGCCGCGGCGTGCACCTGCGCCCAGGTGGTCCGGGCAGGGTCGTGCGGCTCGCCAGTGACCATTCCGGCATCGGAAGCGGCGGCGCTGCGCAGTGCATCGGTGAACGCGCTCATAGCCGACACGGTAAGGCACGATATGGGCCTGCGGCGGGTCGTCTCCTGGTGATCGGCGGGTCGCCGGGGTGGGACAGCCGCGGGCCGGGTCGGATATCGTCGCGCCGACGATCGCGGCGGGTGATGGGAGTCCAGATGTCCGGGCCAGCGGGATCAGGACCGGTTGAGGCAACCCCGGCCGGGTCCCGAGCAGCGAAACCGGTGCCATCGCCGGGTAGCCCCGCGGGTCCTCGGCTGGTCGTGCTGGGCAGCGTCAACATGGACCTGGTCGTCCGTACCGGACACCTCCCCTCCCCGGGCGAAACCACTGCCGGGACGGACTTCGTCACGCTCCCGGGCGGTAAGGGCGCAAACCAGGCCATCGCCGCGGCCAGGGCGGGCGGGCACGTATCCTTCGTGGGCGCGATCGGTGACGACAACTACGGGCGCCGACTGGCCGAGGGCCTCGCTGTGGCGGGAGTATCGGTCGATCGACTCGGCCAGGTGCCTGGGTCCAGCGGCATCGCGCTGATCACGGTGGACGACGCCGGGGAGAACACGATCGTCGTGGTTCCCGGGGCGAACGCGCAGGTGCGGGTGCCCGTACCCGATGCGGAGCTCATCGCCGCGGCAGACATGCTGCTGATCCAGCTCGAACTGCCGTTCCGGACGGTGCTCGCCGGCGCGCTGGTGGCCGCCCGCGCGGGTGTTCCGGTGCTGCTGAACCCGTCGCCGGTCGCGCCGCTGAGGCCCGAGTTACTCGACCTGGTAACCGTTCTCGTGCTGAACGAGGGCGAGGCCCTGGCGCTGGGGCCTGCCGCTCTCGCCCGGGTACCGCATGTGGTGACCACCCTGGGAGCGTCCGGGGCGCGGTACGCCGGTCCCGACGGTGACCGTTGCCAGGTTCCCGCCCCACCGGTGGTCGCGGTCGACACCACGGGCGCTGGGGACGCCTTCACCGGTGCGCTTGCGGTCGCTTGGGCCCGCGGGTTGGTGCCCGCCGATGCGGTCCGACTGGCCTGCGCCGCGGGGGCGACGGCGACCACTTACCACGGCGCAACGGCGCCACCGGGGTCCTGGTCATACTGAACGGGCCGACGCCGGTGCGCCGCGGACGGCCGCAGCAACGGCAAGGGAGACGATGCACGAATGGCCTTCAGCGCGATCTACGACCTGACGATCGATGAGCGGGACGTCCGCATCTATTCGAACGGGACCGGGGATCCGGTGCTCAGCGTGCCCGACCTGGGGTCGTCGGCCGCGACCTGGGAATGCCTGACGCACAAGGTGTGTGACGCCGATCGTCAGCTGGTCGCGATCGATCTGCCCGGTACCGGGCACAGCGATCCGGTGCGTGGATCAGAGCTGCCGGCCTTCGTCGACCACCTCCGGCGGGTGATCGAGCAGCTGTCCACCGACCCGGTGGACGTGGTCGGCTGCGGGTTCGGTGCCTACCTGGCGGCCAGCGTCGCCGCCAGGGATCCCCAGCTGGTGCGGCGGCTGGTACTGGAACAGCCGACCGTGCCACCGCGATCCGGACCGCCGGTCAGCAGCCGGATGTCGCCAGGGATGGTTCTGGGCGGAGCCGTCACCACGCTGCGGCGCGGGAAGATCAAAAAGAACGTGCACGGCTTCTCCCGGGCCAGGGACGTGCTCGCCCAGCTCGCTCAGGCCGATCCGCGTTGGTGGGAGTCGCTGACCCAGATCACGGCGCCGACGTTGATCATCGGCGGCGGCTCCGACGACGTCGGACAGCGCGCGCTGCTGGACCTGCTGGCGGCCGCCATCCCCGGCTCCGCCCGTGCCGACTTGGGGGGCTCGCGGCGCGGGCACGCCAGCGACCCGGACTCCTTCGCCGCTGTGGTGATGCCGTTCCTGACCCGCTGACGCCACCCGACCCGCAATCGAGTGACCACTTTCGGCCCCAATCCCCAGGGAATAACGACCGAAAGTGGCGACTCGCTGGACCCCAGAGCGTGTGCAGCGCCGGTCATCCCCCGCTCAGCTGTTCTCCAGCGCCTCGGCGGCGGCGAGCCATTCAGCCTCGGCCGCTGCGACCTCGCCGTGCAGTTGCAGCAGCGAGGCGTTCAATTCCGCCGCGGCGACGTAGTCGGCACCGACCTCCGCCAGCTTGCTGTGCAAATCGAATTCCTTGCGCTGCAACGATTCCAAACGGCGCTCCAAACGTTGCAGATGCTTGCGCAACGCGCGCACCGTTGCGGCGTCCTGGGTCACGGGCGACCCCGCCGCTGCCGTTGACCCCGCGGGCGAGGTCCCGACAGTCGGCGTGCTCGCGCTTCTGGGCGGCTCGGCGAGTTCCGCGGCCACCGATTCCCGGCGTCGCCGGAGGTACTCCTCGACCCCGCCCGGCAGGTGAGTGATCGCGCCGTCGCCCATCAGCGCGTACACGTCGTCGGTGACCCGTTCGATGAGATAGCGGTCGTGGCTGACGACAATCAGGGTGCCAGGCCAGGAATCGAGCAGATCCTCCAACGCGGACAACGTATCGGTGTCCAGGTCGTTGGTCGGCTCGTCCAGGATCAACACGTTCGGCTCGGCCATCAGGATGCGCAGCAACTGCAGCCGACGCCGCTCGCCGCCGGACAGCTCTGCCACCCGCGTCCACTGCTGCGCCGGGGTGAAGCCGAAACGTTCCGCTAGGGCCGACGCAGAGACGTCCTTGTCACCCAGCTGCACCACAGCGGCGATCTCGGTGATCGCCTCGATCAGCCGGGACTCACCCGGCAGCTCGGCAACCTCCTGAGACAGATACCCCAGGTGCACCGTGATACCCGTCTTGAGCCGGCCGCGGGTCAGCGGTAGCTCGCCAACCATAATGCGGAGCAGCGTCGACTTTCCCGACCCGTTGACGCCGACCACGCCGATCCGGTCGCCAGGGCCGATCCGCCAGGTGACATCGGCCAGCAACACCCGCTCGGTGGCCTGCGCCGGGTCAGCCTCGCCACCGGTCACCGACCCCCGAGCGGAGCCGGCGGCGGAGCCCGCCGAGCTCGGTACCGACGCCCACACATCCTCCAGCTCGAGTACGATCGTGCCTAGCCGACGGCGTGCGAAAGCATGCAGTTCCACGGTGTTTCGCGCCTCCGGCTCCCCGGCGATGATTGCCTCGGCGGCCTCGATGCGATAGCGGGGTTTCGACGTACGGGCCGGCGGACCTCGCCGCAACCAGGCCAACTCCTTGCGCGCCAAGTTCTTCCGCCGCTCTTCGGCGGCCCGGTCCAGCCGAAGTCGTTCTGCCCTGGCGAAAACCCAGTCGGAGTAACCGCCTTCGCGAACCAGCACGGCGCCGTCGACCACTTCCCAGGTGGTGGTCGCGATCGCGTCGAGGAACCAGCGGTCGTGGGTCACCACGACCGAGGCTCCCCGCCTGCTCTGCAGATGCCCGGCCAGCCAGGCCACGGCCTCGATGTCGAGATGGTTGGTGGGCTCGTCCAGCGCCAGCAGATCGGCGTCGGTCACCAGGGCCGCGGCCAACGCCACCCGCCGGCGTTCGCCACCGGACAGCGTGCGCAGTGCCGTGTCCAGCCCGATGCCCGGCAGTCCCAGACCGGAGAGCACCTCCCGCACCGCCGCGTCGGAGGCCCACACATGTTCGGCCTCACCGAAGGTGTGCAGCACGGCCTCCCGGACGGTCCGGTCGTCCGGCAGATTCGAGGTCTGCGGCACGAACGCCACGGCCGTGTTCCGCAAGGTCGCCACGCGGCCGGAATCCGGGCGCTCGATACCCGCCAGCAGCTTGAGCAGCGTGGTTTTGCCGGAGCCATTGAGCCCGAGAACGCCCACCCGGTCACCGGTTTGCAACCCGACGGACACTCCGTCCAGCACCGTGCGCATGCCGTGCACCACGGTGGCGGCCTCCAGATTGACCAGGTTGGCCATCAGCGCGTCCCGACGATGCGGGCGCCCTGGGCGGGGCCGGTGGCGACCCGCACTGCCCGGCAGGTGCCCGACCCTGCCAGTTCGACGGCGACACCGCCGGCCGACTCGGCGTCGGCACACAGCAAGGCCACCGTCGGGCCGGAGCCGGAGACGATCCCGGCCAGCGCTCCGGCCGCGATCCCGGCGCGCAGCGTGCGGCGGAGCGCAGGCTGCAACGAGATGGCCGCGGCCTGCAGATCGTTGCCGAGGGCCGCGGCAACGGCCGCGGCATCACCGCTGGCCAGCGCGGCGAGGATGTCCCGGACCGGACCCACCCGCGGAGGGTCACCCGCGGCACGCAGCCGGTCGAGCTCGGCGAACACCGACGGCGTGGACAAGCCATCTGCGGCCAGCGCCAGCACCCAGTTCAGCGGCGTGCGAGCCAGTACCGGCGACAGCCGCTCTCCCCGGCCGGTGCCGACGGCGGTGCCGCCGGTCAGCGCGAAGGGAACGTCGGAACCGAGCTCGGCGGCGATCTGCGCCAGGTCACCGCGGGAAATGTCAAGGCCCCACAACGCCGCACACCCGACCAGCGCGGCGGCGGCATCCGCACTGCCGCCGGCCATGCCGCCCGCCACCGGGATGTTCTTGACGATCTCGATGGCCACCGGTCCCCCGCCGCCACTGCGCCGAGCCAGCAGCCTGGCCGCGGCGCCGGCGAGGTTCTTGGCCCCGGTGGGGACGCCGTCCGATGGCTGGGTGCGCACGGAGTGGCGTTCGGCGTGCACGACGGTGAGTTCGTCGGCCAGATCCACGGCATGGAACACGGTGACCAGTTCGTGGTAGCCGTCCGGCCGCGCGGCCCCGACCGAGAGGTGCAGATTGATCTTCGCCGGGGCCCGTACCCGGATCTTGCCGACGAACATGGCTAAGTGGCCACGATCGGATGTTGTTCGGGGGTTGCCGGGATCCAGATGGATGGATCGCAAGGCGCGCAAGGAGCCGATACCGTTGTTGTATCGGCGACTG
>JBBQJM010000086.1:0-10740 GCA_038325895.1 Mycobacteriales bacterium | reverse complement strand
GAATGCGAACCCCGGTCGCGAGGCGCGGCGCACGGCATCGATGTAACCCGCGGTGTGCACCAGACCCAGGGTCTGGGCGTCGGCAGGTTCCGGGACTGAAACCTCGAAACCGTCGATGACGCCCAGGCTCCGCGCCAACAGTCAGGTCAACTCCCACCTCAAGGGATCCAGGCAGTGATGCCCGCCAAGGTCGTAGCCGAGCATCCGCGGATCCCACATGACCAGGGGCGGCCTCACCGTCCCAGGCTGATCGTCGCGACGGTCCGAATCTCCGGTGGCCGATGACAGCTTGCCGGCCCCACCGGCGCGGCCCTGCTGAGTGGTCATGACAACGGCCTGCCTGAAAACAGGGGCGCCGCACCACGTCCGCCGCACGAGCGGACTCGTCGGCGCTCGCCGACACGGGCCAGTAGACGCGCACCATCGTCCGACCAGCAGAGTCGAAGGTCCTGTGCCGCCGGTACGGCACCCGCGCCGGCCCGGGCGTCAGCCCCAACCCGCGTTTCTCACCTGCAAAGCTTCCTGGGCGACCTGCCAGCGCGCGTACGCCAGCCGCGCGTCGGCCAGCGCGTCATGCCGATCGGCGCCGGGACCGGGGATCGGCGGCGAGCCGGCCGCCTCCCAGTGCTGGCGGATCTCCCTGGTCAGCCGCGGCACGTCACGCGGGAGGTCGGGCATCGAGCCCCACAGCTGGGCCAGCACCACGTGGTCGTACGCGGCGTACCAGGCCCACAACTCCACCGGCAGCTTCGGCGCGGACAGGAACGCGTACAGCTGCTCGCGGATGGCGGATCGGGAGCGCCAGGCGGGGTCGGCCGGCGGCGGCAGCTTGTCGAGCACATGGCGACGCACCCATTGGGTGGCCCGGCCGGGGTCGAACTCGGTGGAGACGGCGTAGAACTCCCGGCCGTCCTGCGCGATGACGCCGATCGCGACGAGCTCGATGGTGCGGCCGTCCTCGATGAACTCGCAGTCGTAGAAGTACCGCGCGACCGGGCCGCTCGGAGTGGGTCGGACCAAGGCGGAATCAGCCGGCCTTGGTGCCGGGCAGTCGGGTCACCGTTCCGGGGCCGCGGCCCTCCGGCGGCCCGCCGCCTCCAGGGGCGGCATCTGTCCCGGATGCTCCCGCCTTGGCGGCCTCGAGATCGGCCTTCACCTTGGTGGCGTAGACGTCGACGTACTCCTGGCCGGACATCTCCATCAGCCGGTACATGATCTCGTCGGTCATCGACCGTTCCACGAACCGGTCGCCAGCCAGTCCCTCGTACCGGGAGAAGTCCAGCGGTCGGCCGACGATCATGGTGATGCGATGCGGACGCCACATCTTCGAACCGATGGGATTGACCTTGTCGGTGCCCAGCATCACCAGCGGGACGACCGGGACGCCGGCCTCCAGGGCCATCCGCGCGACCCCGGTCTTGCCCTTGTAGAGCCGGCCATCGGGCGAGCGGGTGCCCTCCGGGTAGATGCCCAGCAGCTTGCCCTCGTTCAGGATCCGCACGCCGGTCATCAGCGCGTCGTGCGCCGCGGACGCGCCGCTGCGGTCGATCGGCACCTGGCCGACGCCGGCGAAGAACATGTGCTTGAAACGGCCCTTGATGCCCTTCTCGGTGAAGTACTCGCTCTTGGCCAGATAGGTGACCCGCCGCTTGATGTGCAGCGGGGTGAAGAACGAGTCGGCCACCGACACGTGATTGCCTGCCAGGATGGCCCCGCCATCTTCGGGGATGTATTCGGCGCCGATCACCTTGCAGGGAAAGAACAATCGGAGGATCGGCCCGAGGAGGACGTATTTGACCAGGTTGTAGAGCACGCGGGAAAGCCCCTTAGCTCGCAGATGACAACTGCGACAACCGTACGCTGCGGGGCAAACCTCCGCCCGCCTTCCCGCCGGCGCGGCGGGTCCGGTCGCGGGTCGTGCGACCATGGAGGCCGGGGCCGGAGTTTCAGGAGTGCAGATGACCGATGCGACCGCGGACCAGGCGAGCGCAGACCAGGCGAGGCGGGCGTTCAGCCACGACGGCAACGACGTCGGGGTGGTGCTCTGTCACGGGTTCACCGGAGCCCCCGGATCGATGCGGGCGTGGGCGGACCACCTGGTCGCCGAGGGGTATTCCGTGCGCCTGCCACTGCTTCCCGGGCACGGCACCCGGTGGCAGGACGCGAACCGGACGACTTTCGACGACTGGCTGGGCGCCGTCACCGCGGCGGTACAGGACCTGGCGTCCAGCTGCCGGGCCGTGTTGGTCGCGGGTCTGTCGATGGGCGGCACCCTGGCGCTCAGACTGGCCGAACTGCACTCCGACACGATCGTCGGGCTGGTCCTGGTCAACCCGTCGGTGACGACGCTGCACAAGGAGGCGAATCTGCTCCCGTTGCTGCGGTACGTGCTGCCTATGTTCCCGCCGATCACCGGTGACATCGCCACACCCGGCGTCGTCGAGCCGGGCTACAACCGGCTGCCGGTGAAGGCCATGCACTCGCTGTGGTCAGCTTGGCCAGTCGTCCGGGCCGATCTGGCGAAGGTCACCGTGCCGGTGCTGCTGCTGCACTCGCGGATCGACCACGTCGTGGAACCCGTCAACTCGCAGATCGTGCTCGACGGCATCTCCTCGACCGACGTCACCGAGATCTGGCTGGAGAACAGTTACCACGTGGCGACGATGGACTACGACGCCGAGGAGATCTTCACCTCGTCGGTGGAGTTCATCGAGAAGGTCACCGCGGGGTTGCCGTGACCGTGACCCCGGGAGCCGACGACGAACCGGTCCGCGGGGCGGCCGACGAGTCACCGGCCGACCACGCCGCGGATCCGGAGACCGGCGCGCACCCGGGTCCGGGTGAACCCTCGGACACCGATGTGGACGCAGCGTTCGCGGCCATCGTGTCCGGGATCGCCCCGCACATGCGGTGGGCCGCCGATGACAGTCCCGGTCCGGGTACACCGGAGGGGAACCCGGCGACCGAACCAGGTCGCCGGCCGCAGCCGGCCCAGCCAGCCCGCCCCGAGCACCAGACCGGCCGCGAGTCGGCCGACGAGCGCGCCCGCCGCCGCGAACTCCGCCGGCTGGAGCGAGCCATGGAGGTCGAGGCGTACGAGGCCCAGAAGGCCGCCAGGGAGGCCGAACTGGCCTCCGACGACGCCCACTACACACCGCCGGAGCCGCCCCCCTTGCCTCGCCCGAAGGGCCGCACGATCGGAGCCGTGCTGCTGATGGCGGCCGGCCTTCTGCTGGTAGTCCGGCCCGGCCTGCTGTCCGTTGGACCCGATCTGGTGCTGATCCTGGCGCTGGTGCTTCTGGTCAGCGGGGCGGGGTTGCTGGTCGCCGGGATGCGGCGGCAGCACGGCGACGGAGACGGGGAGGACGACGGCGCGGTCGTCTGAGCGGGGCAGGTGCTGAAGAAGGACCGATCAGCGTTCGGCGGCCATCAGGGCCGCGCCGATGATGCCTGCCCGGTCGCCGAACCTGGCGAGTTCGACCCTCGGCACCGGCCGATGCCCGGCGCCGGTGATCATCTTGGCGAACTCGGACACGGCCAGTGGCAGGAACATCCCGGCCGCACTGGCGACGCCGCCGCCGACGACGATGACCGCGGGATCGAGCACGTCGGTGACCAGCGCCAGACCGGCTGCCAGCCAGCGGCCGATGTCGTCCATCGCGGCCAGCGCCGTGGGGTCACCCTCGGTGGCGGCCACCGCGACCATGGTGCCGGTGATGGCGGCCGGGTCCCCTTCGCACAACTGCATCAGCACTGGCGCGTCGCCCCGGGTCATCAGGTGACGGGTGGTCTCGGCCAGGGCCGTGCCCGAGCAGTACCGCTCCCAGCAGCCATACTTCCCGCACGGGCAGTCACGCCCGTCGGGCACCACGGTGAGGTGACCCAACTCCGGGGCCACGCCGTGCGCGCCGCGGTAGATCTGGCCGTCGATGATCAAGCCGGCGCCGATCCCGGTGCCCAGCGCGATGAGCAAGGCGATCGGCGCGTCCGCGGCAGCGCCCCGGCGGTACTCGGCCCATGCGGCGGAGTTCACGTCGTGATCCATGACGACGGGCAGGTCGACCCGCGCGGAGATCCGGGCCGGCACGTCGGCGTCCCGCCACGCCAGGTGCGGGGCGAACATGATGCACTGCCGGTCCCTGCTGACGAACCCGGCCACCGCCAGCCCTACCGCTGAAACAGGTTGGGTGGCAGCGAGTTTTGAGATCAGGTTGACCAGCAGGTCCTCGGTGTCGCGTTCGGTGTGCGGGGTGAGGTCGCGGAGCGAGGCGAGGATCTTCCCAGCGGAGTCGATGACGGCGGCACGCACGGAGGTGCCGCCGATGTCGATCCCGATGGTCGGGATCATCGGATATCGATGTGCTCGAGGCCGCCGGGGCGGCGCGGCGCAGACCCGGGGTTTCCGGCCTGGCGGCGTTCCCCGGAGCCGCCGGCACTGCCGCCGCTCGTCGCTGCCGCAGGCTCGGCCTCGGGGAGCAGCGAGCGAAGCGTCCGCACGATCAACAATGCCCCGTCGACCAGCTTGGCCGTCGCCTCCGGGCGTTCACCGCGCAGCACGGCCAGGAACCGGCACAGCGGGCATGCGGTGCAGGACGCGCCCGGGATCGAGCCGCATTCCGGGCACCGGCCGTCGGGGCCGAGCGTGGCCTCGGACCGGGCCTGCGTCGTTGGCGGAGCCGTTGGCGAGGCCGACGGCGGAGCCGTGGTCGGGTCGCGCGGGGACTCGCCGGCCTGGCCGGAGCCGGATTCCGCTGCCGGGCGCATGGAGGTCAACCGATCTGCCACCACGTCAAGCAGGAGCGCCGCCTCCACTGCCAGCGGACCGATGGACGGTGGGCCGGACCGGTTCGGCTTGCCGGCGGGGGAATCGGCCGGGGAATCGGCCGCGGAATCGGCCGCGCCCTCGGTGCCGGCCGTGCCGACCTTGCTGTCCGAATCAGCGTCGGTCGGGGCGCTCCCCTCGGTCGGGCCGCCGCCGGAGGGTGTCACGCGGTACCCAGCATCTCTTTGGTCGCCTCGGACAGCACCGATTCGCGCAGGCTCTGCGGCCACTGGCCAGGGTCGGCGTCGAACTCGATCAGCAACCTGCCGTGGTCGAACCGGGCTCCGCTGACCGTGCAGCGCCGTAGCACGGACGGCAGCGAGATCCGGCGGCGAACGTCGCCGACCGTCACCACCAGGTCGTCAGCCGAGCGGGACAGCGTCAGATCACCCCGCTGCACCAGCGGCAGCGGGAGCGCCAGCACGTACTGACCATCGGCGCCCTCGACGTCGATACCGATCGAGTGACCGGTGGACGCGAGCGGATCCGCGTCCCCGAATACGACCTTGGCGAACGCCGAAAGCGCCTGCACGCCAACGGGTTCGCCGGGAATCATCGGGGCGTGCCGGATCGTCATTCCCTCGAACGACTCGGACACCTGGACCAGCGCCTCCCGCTGTGCCTCCCGCTGACGGCGCAGGAACTCGCCGCCGGCATTCGGCGGCAGCACCCGGTTGACCATCGCGGCCTCGACGGTGAACCCGTACAGCGACAGCGCCGTGAACAGCCGGCGGGCCTCCGCAATCACCACCCGTTCCGGGGTCAGCACCAGCCGCACCCCGGTGACGTCCGGATCGGCCAGCAGAGTACGCGCCGCCATCAGCTCGGTGAGCAGTTCGCCGAAGGCGTCCCGTACGGCGGCCGTGGGCACGGAGCCGGGCGTCCCGGTGAAGCTGGCCGCGATGCTGCGCAGCACCCGATGCGGGGCGCCCATCAAACGCTGGGCGTAGAAGCCGATGGTTTCCGGCAACGCGAGCAGACGCAGCGTCTCGCCGGTGGGCGCGCAATCGACGACGATCACGTCGAAGTCCCCGGATTCGGCCAGCCGGCGCAGCTCGAGCAGCGCCACGATCTCCTCCGCGCCCGGCAGCACGGTCAGCTCCTCGGCCTGCACCTCGGCCATCCCGCGTGCGGCCAGCACGCCCACCAGGTAGCCGCGGATCTGCGACCAGCTCTGTTCGAACCGGCCGCGGGTGTCCACCTGGGCCGCCCACAGCCCTGGCGCGCCGTCGACCGGGGTCGGATCCGCGCCGACCGGCACCGCCAGCACGTCGGCCACCGAGTGCGCGGGATCGGTCGACACCAGCAGCGTTCGTGATCCCCGTTCCGCGCAGGCCACCGCCGTCGCCGCGGAGATGGTGGTCTTGCCGACCCCGCCTTTGCCGGTGTGCAGCGCGATCCTGGTACCCGGCCGAACTCCCGAGCTCACCCGGCCTCGACCCGCTTGCGCAGCTCCTTCAACGCGGTGTCCAGGATGACCCGCTCGGCCTTGCGGCGCAGCATGCCTATCATCGGCACGGCCAGGTCGACCATCAGGGTGTAGGTCACTTCGGTGCCGTCCGGGACGGCACGCAGCACGTACGAGCCTTCCTGCGCCTTCTGCAGCTGCCCGGACACCAAGGTCCAGGACACCGACATGCCGTCGGACGCCCAGTCGTAGGCCAGTTCGTACGTGTCCTTGAGCAGGCCGGCATCCATCGCCAGCCGGACCTGCGCGGGACGGTGCCCGTCACCGGGATCGGTGATGTGGGTGCTCTTGACCGAGCCGGTCCATTCCGGGTACGCATCGAAGTCGGCGATCACGTTCATGATGGCGGCGGGGTCGGCAGCCATGATCAGCGACTGCGAAGAAGGTGTAGCCATGGGTGGAAGGCTACCCAGGTCGCGGGGTGTCGGCTGCGCACCCACCGGGAGCGGATTGGGCGCCGCGCCGTCCCGATCGCCGTTCACCGCCCGGTACCGACCGCAGCGACGGTATTGCCCGGTTGACCGCCGACTGATCGCTGAGCCCGCCGCTATTGGCTGAGCCTTCCGTCCTGCATCGTCCATCGCCTGGTCAGGTGCACCGAATCCAGCATCCGTCGATCGTGGGTGATCAGCAGCAGTGTCCCGCGGTAGTTGTCCAACGCCTGTTCCAGCTGTTCGATCGCGGGCAGATCAAGATGGTTCGTCGGTTCGTCGAGCACCAGCAGGTTCACTCCCTTGGCCTGCAGGAGCGCAAGACCGGCCCTGGTTCGCTCCCCCGGCGACAACGAGATCGCCTGACGCACAACGTGATCCGCGGTGAGCCCGAACTTCGCCAGCAGCGTGCGCAGGTCGGCGGAGGCCAGCTCCGGCAGCTGCTGCGCGAACACATCGAGCAGGCTGCCGGGCACGGCGAACAGTTCCCTGGCCTGGTCGACCTCACCGATCGCGACGGAAGCCCCGACGCTCACCGCACCGGCGTCAGGCTGTAGCCGACCCAGCAGCAGCCCCAGCAGGGTGGACTTGCCGCTGCCGTTCGGGCCGGTGATACCGATCCGGTCACCGATATCGACCTGCAGATCCAGCGGCCCCAGCTGGAAGTCGCCTCGGCGCACCACGGCTCCGCGGGCGGTCAGCACCACCGCACCCGAGCGCGGCACGGTGCCACCGGCGCTGATGGTGTACCGCAAATCCCATTCTTTGCGCGGTTCGGACACCTCGGTGAGCCGTTCGATGACCCGCTCCGTCTGCCGTGCCTTCGCGGCCTGCTTCTCGGCCTGCTCGACGCGCGCCCGGTGCCCGATCTTGTCGGGGTCGCGGGGCCGTTTCGCCTCCCGGCGCAGGCCCTTCTCGGTCCAGGCCCGCTGGGTGCGCGCCCGCTGCTGGAGGTCGGCGCGTTGATCGGCGAACGCCTCGTAGGCCTCCCGCGCGTGCTGGCGGTTTAGTTCACGCTCGGTCAGGTAGGCCTGATATCCGCCGCCGTAGACCCCGACCTGTTGCTGCGGCAGGTCCAGTTCGACCACGGTGGTGACGCAGCGCGCCAGGAACTCCCTGTCGTGCGAGACCAGCACCAGGCCCGAGCGCTGATCGTTGACGAAGCGTTCGAGCCTGGCCAGGCCGTCCAGATCCAGGTCGTTGGTCGGCTCGTCGAGCAGCAGCACGTCGAACCGGGACAGCAGCAAGGCGGCCAGCCCCACCCTGGCCGCCTGCCCACCGGACAGCGATGTCATCACGCTGTCCGGGCCGATCGTCAGCCCGAGATCATCCAGCACGCCGCCGATCCGCTCGTCCAGGTCAGCCGCGCCCAGCGCCAGCCAGTGGTCCAGCGCGGCCGGGTAGTCGTTCACCGCGTCATTGTTCGAGGCGGAGTTTCCCGGGGCGGGGTCGTTCCGGGCGGGCGCCGCCAGCGCCTCGGCCGCCGCGTCCAGCGCCTGCTGCGCATCGGCGACACCCGTGCGCCGGCGCAGGTACTCGAGCGCCGTTTCCCCTGTTCGGCGCTCGATCTCCTGCGGCAGGTAGCCGACGGTGGCGTCGGCCGGGCTGCGCCGGACTGTGCCGTCCTGCGGTACGTCCAGCCGCGCCAGCAGCCGGAGCAGGGTGGACTTGCCGGCGCCGTTGGCCCCGACCAGCCCGATCACGTCACCGGGGGCCACCACCAGATCGAGCCCGGAAAACAACGTCCGGGCGCCGTGCCCGGCGGTCAGCCCGCGCGCCAGCAGGGTTGCGGTCATGGCGACATGATGCCGGGCGGGCGCGGGTTCGTCGCTCGAAAGACGGCCGATCCAGCTGCCCGGCTAGTCAAGGTGCACGTCGAAGGGTCGCGGAACGCGTTGAAAATGGCCGACATTCACGCATTCGGTGCGTCCGCGGCGGGTTCGCCGGCTCAGCGGCTGGTGGACGTGCCCGAACACCGCGAGCGCCGGGGAGTGCGCATCAATGGCCTCGCGAAGGCCGGGGCCGTACATCTCCAACCTGGCCGGCACCACGTCGTAGCGCAGCTCGGCGATGCCGGGCGGGACGTGCGAGCAGAGAATGTCGACCGGCCCCAGCGCTGCGACCGCCGCCTGATAGTCGACCGCCGAACGGACGAGCGGTTGCCAGGCATGATCCGGCGGGTGGAACACGGCGCCCGGCCGAGCCGATCCACCCGCAACGAAACCCATGGTGCGGCCTGCGATCTGGACGACCTCGGCGTCGCGGTACGGGAGCTGCGTGCCGGCGACGTCATTCCACACCGCGGCGACGTCGACATTGCCCAGGGTCAGCAGCGTGGTCGGCGGCACCGCCGCGAGCACGTCCCGGTAGAGCGCGGCGACCACGTCGGTGAGGACGCCGACCGGATCGTCGGTGGATTCCCAGAGCCCGCGGTTGAATTCGCGCAACTGCAGGAAATCTCCTGCCACTCGGAGCGCGATGAACTGCCGCACCTTCTGCTCGCCGAAGACCCGACCCAGGATGCCCGCCGACGGCTCCCAGTAATCGACGTAGTCGACGAGGTCTCCCAGTACCACGAGCTGTTCGGCTGCCCTGGCCACCTCGCGCAGCGCGGCGATGTTGCCGTGGATGTCGGAGACGAACGAGACGCGCACGCACGTCACGGTAACCGGCTCGCAAATCGGGGCGGCTGTCGGCGCGATCGTCGGCGCGGTCACCGTGCCGCGTCGACCGGCAGGCGGGCCGGCTTAGCGGTTGACCGCGTGCCCGGTCGGGTTCGGACCGGCCGCAGCCAGCGCAACCACCTTGATCGGCACGCCCGGCATCGAGGCGTGCAGCACCAGGCCGTTGCCGACGTACATGCCCACGTGGGTGACCGGTGAGTAGAAGGTGACCAGATCGCCGGGTCGCAGCTGGTCCAGCGGGACCTCCGGCAGCCCGTCGGCCTGCGCGGCGCTGTTCCGCGGGATTTCGACCCCCGCCTGTTGCCAGGCCCACAGCATCAGACCCGAGCAGTCGAAGCTGTCGGGTCCGACGGCGCCCCACACATACGGCAGACCCTGCCGGCTGAGCGCGGCGGTGACGGCGATGCCGGCCTGCACGCTAGGCGCGTGCCGCGCCGTCCACGCGGCGAACTCGAGACCGGCCTCGACCGGCGGAGCGTCGTCGGCCAGCGCTGACCGGCTGCGCTGGGCGGCCTGCTCGGCCTGCCTGCCCTGCGCCGCGGCGGCCTGGTTGGCTGCCTCGGCATCCGCCGTCGCCGCGGTGATGTCCGCGGTCGACAGCTGGGCATAGGCGAACTGGTAGACGGCGATCTCGGCGTCCAACTTGGCCTTGCCGGTGTCCAGGTCGGCCCGCGCCTGCTCGGCGGCGGCCTCGGCCTGGTCCGCCTGATCCTGCGCCTGCCGGGCCTGGTCCGCTCTGGCCTGCGCGGTTGCCTGCGCGTCGTCGGCGGTCTTGCGGGCGGCCAGCGCATCGGTCAGCGTGGTGTGCTGTTCATCGGCGATCAGGCTGAGCGAGGACGCCTGGTCGAGGTAGTCCTCGGGCGATTCCGCGGTCAGCAGGACGGACAGGTCGGTCAGCCGGGCGCCGCGGAAGCTGGCGTTGGCGAACGCGTCCACCTTGGCCCGATAGGCAGCCACCACGGCGTCGGCCGCCGCGACCTTCTGCTGCTTGACGGCGGTTGCCGCGGCAGCGGCCTGCACGGCCCCCGCCTTCTCGGCCGCGGTCGCCTTGGCGGCATCCACGGCAGACTGGGCGGCCAGCACCTGTTCGTTGTAGGTCTCCGCCCGGCGGGCGACGTCGAACCACGCCTGTTTGGCGGCATCCGCCGAGGCCGGCGCGGCCGGGACCGCGGCCGGCGCCTTGCCCGCTGCCGCGTCCGCGGCGGCCGCCGGCGAGGCAGGGATGAGCCCGAAGACGAGGGTCGCGGCTGCGAGGATCACCGCGGCGGGTCGGACGCCGCCGGTGCCCCGGCGGCGGGTTCCTCCGATCCTGGAGCCACGGGTGTGCGCGGGGCT
>JBBQJM010000085.1:0-10791 GCA_038325895.1 Mycobacteriales bacterium | reverse complement strand
GACCGGGTCATCGTGCTCGACGCCGGGCGGATCGTCGAGGACGGACCCTCCCGCACCGTGCTCAGCCAACCCCGCTCGCCGTTCGCTGCGCGCATCGCCGGGGTCAACCTGATCGCAGGCACCACCGGAACCCACGGCCTGCTAACCCCTGACGGGGTGCGCATCCAGGGCATCACCGACGCGACCTGCACCACCGGAGAGCCCGCCGTCGCCGTGTTCAGCCCAGCGGCCGTCGCCGTCCACCTCATCCCACCGACCGGCAGTCCGCGCAACCACCTGGCGGTGACCGTCACCGAACTCGAACCTCGCGGTGAACTCATCCGCGTTCACGCCTGCGACACCACCGGCGGGGCCGGCGATCTCATCGCCGACCTCACCGCCGCATCCGCGGCCGACCTCGACCTCGTCCAAGGCAAACCAGTGCACTACGCGATCAAAGCCACCGAGGTGCAGATCTATCCGGCAGCCTGGTGAACGATCAGCACAGCCCCGTCATTGGATCTCTGTGGTGGTTCATTGTTCGTCGTCGCAAAGTACAGGTGCCGGTGCACCTTGTAACGCTCGTTGAAATCCGCGTCACAGGACGGGCAGGAATCCACTCTCAGATAGGTGCGGATGGTGTACTCGGTCGCAAGCACCACACAGGATGGCCTGCTCGTTCCACTCACCGACCGGCCACTGCCGGGATTCATGGTCGCGCATTCACGGTGGCATCAACAACACGGATAGTCGAACCGCAACAGTGGAACTGGACGGCCAACTGCGTCAAGCACCCGCAGTTCTTTGTCCGGGCGGACCCTCGCGGCGCCAATGAGCACCCTGAGACCTTGAACTATCGACCGAGTGCGACCGCGAGGGCGTGGCGTCCCGGGAATCCCAGACCATTCCCCAGGCGTACGGTTGTCGCCATCTCCGGGACCCGTCCCCACCGGGTACCGCAGATCTCGCTCGACGAATGGCGTGAGGGTGAACAACTCACCGACTACCTTCTCGGACTCGGCCATCGTGACGGTGCAGCACGACCGTGTTCCCCAGCCCCAACGCGAGAATCTGCGGACGACCGGCTGGCGCCGGGCACTCAAACTCGCCGCCGCGGCGATCCTTCCCATCCACGAGGCAACGTGGAAACAGGAAGACTTGCCGTCGCACTCGCCGCCGACGTGTCAGCGACAGCTGTCTTCTGCGGCAATGACGGCCCAGCAGTCCAACCGGTACCTTTCGTTGACGCCGCATGAGAATCAGAACAGGAACCGCAATGATCCTTGACGATCCCGCAGTGCAGCAGGCGATCGCCGGGAGCCGGACCGCGTTGGGTATCGAGTTGGGTTCGACTCGGATCAAGGCGGTGCTGATCGGTGAGGACCACACACCGCTCGCGGTAGGGAGCCACAGCTGGGAGAACGAGTTCGTCGACCGCGTGTGGACGTATCCGCTGGAGTCGGTGTGGGCCGGTGTGCAGGACTGCTACGCCTCCCTGGCCGCGGACGTCCGGCAGCGGCACGGGGTGGGGCTGACCTCGGTCGGCGCGCTGGGGGTGTCGGCGATGATGCACGGCTACCTCGCGTTCGACGCCGCCGGGGAACTGCTGACCCCGTTCCGGACCTGGCGCAACACCAACACCGGGGCCGCGGTCGAGAAACTGAGCAGGCTGTTCGGTCACAACATTCCGCACCGCTGGAGCATCGCGCACCTGTATCAGGCGATCCTGGACGACGAGGATCACGTCGGGCGGATCGCGCACCTGACCACCCTGGCCGGTTATGTGCACTGGCAGCTGACCGGCGAGCAGGTGCTCGGAATCGGTGATGCCAGCGGCATGTTCCCGATCGACATCGCTAACGGCGGCTACGACGCCACCATGCTCGGCACGTTCGACAACCTGGCCACCGAACACGGGCTGACTGCAAGGCTCACGGACCTGCTGCCGACCATCCGCCGGGCCGGAGACTCGGCGGGCACGTTGACCGACGCCGGGGCCCGCTTGCTGGACCCGTCAGGCGGGCTGCGGGCCGGTGCCCCGGTGTGCCCGCCCGAGGGTGACGCCGGTACCGGGATGGTGGCCACCAACTCGGTCGCGCCGCGCACCGGCAACGTCAGCGCCGGCACCAGCATCTTCGCGATGGTCGTGCTCGAGCACGAGCTCAGCCGGGTCCACCACCAGCTGGATCTGGTCACCACCCCGGCCGGTGATCTGGTGGCGATGGTCCACTGCAACAACGGTGCCAGCGAAATCAACGCCTGGGTCGGTCTTTTCGCCGAGTTCGTGGCGGCGGCGGGCGTCGACATCGACACGTCGACGGTCTTCGAGGTGTTGTTCCGCTCCGCGCTGGCCGGCGCCCGGGACGGCGGCGGGCTGTTGGCGTTCAACTACCTGTCCGGTGAGCCGATCACCGGCCTGGCCGAGGGCCGTCCACTGTTCCTGCGCACCCCCGAATCCACCTTGGACCTGGGCACCTTCATGCGCACCCAGCTGTACGCCGCCCTGGCGACACTGCGGATCGGGATGGACGTGCTGACCAAGGACGAAGGCGTGCGCCTGGACATCATGTTCGCCCACGGTGGCCTGTTCACCACCAAGGGCGTGGCCCAACGGTTCCTGGCCGCCGCGATCGACACCCCCGTCGCGGTGGGCGCCACCGCAGCCGAGGGCGGCGCCTGGGGCATCGCCGTGCTCGCCGCCTTCCTCACCCACCGGACACCCGGGCAGACCCTGGCCGACTACCTGACCACCACGGTGTTCGCCGACGCGGAACTCGACGAGATTACGCCCGACCCGGCCGACGTGGCCGGCTTCGACGCGTTCCTGCAGCGGTACGTCGAGGCGTTGCCGGTGCAGCGGGCGGCCGTCGACCACACCCGAAAGGCAGCCCTTCAATGAGGATCACCGTCGACATCCGCTCTACGTCACCGATCTGCGGGCGACGGTGGCCGCCCTGTACGCCGAGCTGCCCCGCAACGAGCTGGTGATCTGGACCGCCGGGAACGCCTCCGCCCGGGTCCCCGGGCACGCCGAAGGCGACTGGAAGACAGCCATCCTCGTTCACGCCGCCAACGTCATGGGCGCAGGCCTGCCCGGGCGCCCCACTGATGGAGGACTCCACCTACCACTCGGTCCCGGGCGAGGAATTGATCATCAGCGCTCACCTGCTTGCTCGGGGCCGTCGCCATCATCGCGAACCTGGAGATCCTTGTCATCGACAACACCACCACCATCACCGAATTCGCTAACTAGGTCGGATGGAACCAGGCCTACTACCGGCTCGGGCAAGGCTTCTGATCGCCGCGTACGACCTCAGGCTGTGTCCACCAGGCCGAATTCGACGAAGAGGGACACCAGGCCTTCCTGGTGCGGCCCGGGAGCGACGCGGTCGGCGACTTTCAGCACGCGGGGGTCGCTGCCCTCGATCGCGACGGCCGTCCCCGCGAACTCGAGCATTTCGACGTCGTTGAGGCCGTCCCCGATGGCGATGACCCGCTCACGGTCGATCCCGAGGTGGTCGATGACGGTCTGGATACCGAGGGCTTTGTGGATCCAGGAGAGGTAGAGCTCGCCGGCGGTGCGCACGATAGGGCACCTGGCGCGGTGTGCCGCGCGTCGCGGCCGGGTTTCGCGTTCTCGGTCGGGCACGGGTTGGGTACGGTGGACACTCCGAACTCGGCGGGGATGCATGAAACGCGGCGTTGGTCGCGGGCGGGTCGGTGACCGCCGCCCTGGGGATCGCCCGCGGCGAGGTGGCCAGCGCGGTGAATTTCTGCGGCGGCCTGCATCACGCGATGCCCAATCATGCGTCGGGGTTCTGCGTGTACAACGACGCTGCGCTGGCCATCGCCGCGATGCTGGACGCGGGGGTCGGCAAGGTCGCGTACGTGGATGTGGACGCGCACCACGCCAACGGGGCGCAGGCCGCGTTCTACGACGGCCCGCGGGTGCTGACCATCTCCGCGCATCAAGACCCGCTGACGCTGGCCCCGGCACAGGGTTTCCCACCAAAGGCGGCGAGGGCCCGGCGACATGTCCAACGACGGATCGCAGCCCCTCCTGTTCCGGCCTTGGGACGGCAGCGTGGACCTGACGGTCGACAGGGCGATCATGGACACCCGCATCTTCGGGTACCCGCTGTATGGGCTGGACCCGCACGACCCTCGGGACTGACCAGGGCATGATGGCTTCGCCCGTCGAATGGGGCAAACCGGAATACCTGGTTATGCTAGGTGCCGGCGCTTCGCCCCCAGACCCCGATTCAAGCACAACTTTCGTTGGGCGTGGAAGGATACAAGGCCTGTGTTGTCATCCGCCGAGAAGACCCCTTCAGCGTGGGGGACACGATCACCGCGGGCAGCGCGATCACTTGGACGCCGCGGGTGACAGCCGCTGGGACCGCAGGAACCGGCGGGCGCTTTGGCGGGCGTGATGACACTGCCCCGCAGGTTGCGGACAGGTTGGCGTCCAGGCTGCTGGCGTTGGTGAGCGAGGTGCAGCACCGCACCGAGGTGATCGTCGAGGGCACCCGGGAACGGATGGGAGCGCTGCTGGACGCGGTGCTGGCGGTGTCCTCGGGGGTGGACCTGGACGTGACGTTGCGGCAAATCGTGCGTGCGGCGATGGATCTGGTCGACGCCCGGTACGGCGCACTCGGAGTGTTGGGCACCGATGGAACGCTGACCCGGTTCGTCCATGCCGGCATCGATGAACCCACCCGAGAGTTGATCGGCGCGTTGCCGACCGGCCGCGGGCTGCTGGGCGTGGTCATCGAGGAGACCAAACCGTTGCGGCTGGACACCCTTTCGCTGCATCCGATGTCGGCAGGGTTCCCGCCGGAGCATCCACCGATGGCTTCGTTCCTGGGGGCGGCGGTCCGGGCCCGCGGCGAGGTATTCGGCCGGTTGTATCTGACGGAGAAGAACACCGGCGCGGCGTTCACCGATGACGACGAGATCGTGATCCAGGCGCTCGCCGCCGCCGCGGGCGTGGCCATCGACAACGCCCGGTTGTACGAGCAGACCCGCCGCCGCGAGCAATGGATGCGGGCCACCGGCGAGATCACCGCGCACCTGCTGTCCGGAACCGATACCGACTCTGCGTTGCCGTTGATTGCCGCCCGAGCGGCCGAACTCACCGGCGCCGACTGGACACTGATCGCGCTACCCGCCGAACCTGATCCGGTCACCGGGGAGATCAAAGAGCTCATCGTGGCCTTTTGCATCGGCCCCGCCGCCGAAGAGATCCGCGGCCGCCGAATACCGGTCGACGGCTCCACCACCGGCGCGGTGTTCGCCGACCACGTCCCTCGGAACGTGGCCAGCCTGGCATTCGACGTGACCGCCGGGACGGGTGTGGACTTCGGGCAGACCCTGGCCATGCCGTTGGGCGGCGACGACAACCTCGCCGGAGTGCTGCTGGCGGTGCGCTCACGCGGTTCCGCGGCGTTCGACGACGACGAGTCGGAGCTCTTGGCCACCTTCGCCGACCAGGCCGGGTTGGCCCTGCAACTCGCCGAGAACCACATCGCGATCCGGGAGTTGGAAGTGCTGGCCGATCGGGACCGGATCGCCACGGAGTTGCACGAGCATGTCATCGGGCGGCTGTTCGCGATCGGTTTGGCCCTGCACGGCACCCAGCGGTTGGCCAAGTCCCCAGCCGTAGGGTCGCGGATCGACGAGCACATCGAGCAACTCAACGAGGTCGTCGCCGAGGTCCGCTCCGCGATATTCGACCTGCACGGCGACCAGTCCGAGAATCAACGGCTCGGTGGCACGCTGGCCACCATCGTCGAGGACCTCACCGCTGACACCGGGCTGCACACCTCGATCGCGTTCTCCGGCCGGATCGACCTCATCCCCGCCGCCCTGGCGGATCACGTGCAGGCAGTGCTGCGGGAAGCGGTCAGCAACGCCGTACGGCACTCGCACGCCACTGCACTATCCCTGACCGTCACTACCGACGCCGGCCTGATCCTCGTCGAGGTGACCGATAATGGCATCGGTATCCCGGACACCGTGGCACGCAGCGGACTGCACAACCTGTTCACTCGGGCCCGCGTGGCTGGCGGAACACTTACCGTGGACCGGCCGTCCGGCGGTGGCACCCACCTGGTCTGGGCCGCGCAACTGCCCCAGACCTGACCCACTGTCGGGTGAGCCGGATCGACGGTGCGCTGCCTATTGGAGCACCCGCAGGCCATACCAAAGGAATACGGACGATCAATCCGAACCGACGCACTCCGACATTTGTGGTGGGTCATCGGAGAATGGCATATCCCTGAAGGCCGGCCCACATTCATTTTGGCTCGCAGGTCTCAGCAAGCAGGTAACGATGAAGGTATCCGGGCGTGCGGCGGCTCTGGTGCTGTCGGGATCAGCGTTCTGTGAGGGTCTTTCGGCCCTATCAGCCCAGCACCGACTGGTGCATGCTGCAATGACGGCGCTCGGATGCTGTTCGTCCGCGCGCGCCAGACGTGTGACAACCGACGATTGAAAGGACGGGAGCCACGCTGGATACTGACGCGCGGCGGGACTGTCAATAACGATCCACCGAATATTGTGAGATATTTGCTGGGATTACGTCGCAATGGGCTGGTCATTCACCGGCACTTGCCGTGAGACGCATGAGTATTTCGAAAACCCCCTCGCGAACCGACTCTCGCGGGGTCCGTGTGGGAGTCATGCAACAGAGTGTCTCCGCTGTTCCCCGGTGAAGGTGATGGAGGGTGAAGGATTCGATATGGGTAGGTTGAAAAAGGGTACGTATGACGAGGTTCTCCGGGAGAGTGCAACCGATCCCGATGGTTTCTGGTTGGCAGCGAGCGATGCGATTGACTGGCAGGTGAAACCTGTTCGTGCGCTGGATTCGTCGACTCCGCCGTATTACCGGTGGTTCCCCGATGGGGAGCTGAACGTGTCGTACAACGCGGTGGATCGGCATGTCGAGGCCGGCCGGGGTGCGTGGGCCGCTGTGATACACGACAGCCCGGTCACCGGGGCGCGGCACACCCTGAGCTATCTGCAGTTGCGCGATCAGGTCGCCCTGTTCGCCGGTGTGTTGGCGGGGTTGGGGGTGGGTCGGGGTGACCGGGTGCTGATCTATCTGCCGATGATACCGCAGGCAGTGATCGCCATGCTGGGGTGCGCCAGAGTGGGTGCCGTGCACTCGGTGGTGTCCGGTTGGTTCGGGCCCCGGGAGTTGGCGTTGCGGATCGACGACGCGACACCGTCGGTGATCGTGTCGGCCTCCAGCGGGGTGGAGGGTGGGAAAGTCGTCGGGTACCTGCCGAGGTTGAACCGGGCGATCGAGATGGCACAGCATCGACCTGCGACCAAGGTGATCGTGCAGCGGTTGGCCGAGGCCTTGCTGGGACCCGACGACGTCAACTGGTCAAAGGCGATAGCGTCGGCGACGCCAGTTGACCCGGTCATGGTCGCCTCGACCGATCCGCTGTACGTGCTGGACACGTCCGGGACAACGGGGAAACCGAAGGGCGTGGTCCGGGACAGCGGCGGGTACGCCGCGGCGTTAGCCTGGTCGATGCGCCATGTCTACGACATCGGCCCGGGGGACACCCTCTTCACCGCGGCAGATGTCGGGTGGGTGGTCGGGCATTCCTATGGCGTGTACGGTCCGCTGCTGGTTGGCGCGACAACCGTGCTGTACGAGGGTGATCCGGTGGGCACTCCGGATGCCAGGCAGCTCTGGCGGGTCGCCTCCGAGTGCGGCGCGAAGAGCATGATCGCGGCGCCCGCGGCGCTCCGGGCGATCCGGAAGAACGACCCTCACGGTAGCCTGCCGGGCCGTTATGACCTCTCCGCGTTGCGGTATCTGTTCTTGGTCGGTGAACGGTTGGATCCGCAGACCTACCGGTGGGCAACGGATTCGTTGGGCATCCCGGTGATCGATCATTGGTGGCAGACCGAAACCGGCTGGCCGGTGGTGGCCAACCCGGCCGGGATCGAGCTGCTGCCGGTGAAGCAGGGTTCTCCGGGCCGTCCGCTGCCCGGCTGGGACGTGCAGATCCTGACCGACGACGGCACCCCCGCAGCGGTCGGCGAGGACGGCGCGATCGTGATCAAGCTGCCGATGCCGCCCGGGGCGTTGCTCACGGTATGGAACGACGAGGCCCGGTTCCGGCGGTCGTACCTGTCGACCTTCCTCGGGTTCTACTTGACCGGTGACGGTGGTCACCTCGACGGTGACGGCTATCTGTACGTGATGGGCCGCACCGACGACGTGATCAACGTGGCGGGGAACCAGTTGTCCCCCGGCGGCATGGAGGACGTCCTGGCCGCGCACCCCGATGTCGCCGACTGCGCGGTGTTCGGTGTTGCCGACGTGCTGAGAGGGCAGGTCCCGCGCGGCCTGGTGGTGCTGCATTCGGACGTTCCGATGGACGAGAGTTACCGGGCGCGGCTGTGCGCCGAGCTGGTGCAGACGGTTCGTGACCAGATCGGCGCCGTCACTGGTATCAGGCAGGTCGACGTCGTGGTCGCGTTGCCCAGGACCCGGTCCGGCAAGATCCTGCGCAAGGTTCTGAGCAGCATCGCGGACGGGGGCGACCCGGTCGTTCCGGCCACCATCGAGGACTCCTCGGTGCTCGACGCACTGCGCTCGGTGCTGTCCCCACAACCGGCCCTCGACGCATCCGGACCCCACGGCACGGCGTCGATCCGGTAATCGGCACGCTCGGAGCCGACGGGTCACCCGGACTCGGCGCCTCGCCGTTCCCGGGCTACCGCGGGGCGAGCTCGGGAGCCGTAATCGGTCTCGCTCAGCGTGCTGCGGACCTGCTGCAGAACGCGGTGCAGCCCGCTGAGATGGTCGCTGATCCGGACCGCAAGAGCCGGCAGATCCGCAGACCGCCGCTCAGTGGTTTGCATCGCGACACCGGGTTTGCATCGCGACACCGATCGCGAACAACCCCGCAGTCGCGCAGGACCGGCGGTGGTCGGCCGGTCCCCGGTTCTGCACACCCCCTGCCTGCCCGGTTCGGTGTGGACGACCACGTCGCACTGTCGATCATCATGTCTTCAATTGCAGCAGCCGCTGCAGCCGAGGGGCAGGGACGAATGTCACCGGCGCACCGTCGGCTGACCCAGAAAACATGAAAGCTGCGGCACGGCTACGGACCAATGAGTCCAACGGCTCTCGCCGAATGATCAAGCGGGGACGTCGTCCGTGGTCAGACGGCAGTGACGTCCGATGCCTGCGGTCCCTTGGTGCCCTGACTGACGGTGTAAGAGACCTTCTGGTTCTCATCCAAGGACCGGTAGCCGGTACCAGAGATCGCCGAGAAGTGAACGAACACATCCGGACCACCGCCGTCCGGGGTGATGAAGCCGAAACCCTTCTCGGCGTTGAACCATTTGACGGTGCCTTCGGCCATGATCTTGCTCCCAGGGTGACTTGCGCACGCACCCGGCGCGCGGCGCGCTGACCAGGTTAGCCGCCGTGGCCGCCCGCGGCGGCCGCGGCGGAACTTTGCAGCGATTCCCGGACCCTGCCCGGCCTTCGGTTCGGTAAACTTCCCGTGACCGCCCCCTACGATGAACACTCGGCTCGACTGCAACGGCGTTCGTCGGGTGGTGCGGGTGCCGCGATACTCACCCGTCGGCTGTGCCCGGCATCAGCGGATCACCGTTGGTCGGCGCTTCCGGGCCGAAACTCCCCTGACGTGGTCAGGATTGTTGCGGCCGCGTGTGCGGACGCACCAGCCGTACGCTGCCACAACAGTTCTGGTGTTCGCACCAACTGGACCTGCCGAGACAACTGTCCCGGTCGGGCTGTGCACGGTTCGCGACGTCCACGCCGTCGAGCGGGCAAAATGGGTGACTCTCATGCAGGTCGCATTCGACATGGTCGTCATCGGCGCGCGTGTTGGCCTCGCCGGTCCACGCTTCCAGATCGTCCCCGACCCGGTCGCAGAAGTCGTCGCGACCTGCACAGTGAGCGAGACCGGCAGGTCCGGCGTTAGGCGAAGGCGGCTCGCCGCGGCGGCGGACGCCGTGATGGGGGACAGCATGGGCCGCGGGGTTTGAAGGTGGTCAGCCGAAGCGGCCGGAGACGTAGTCCTCGGTGGATTGTTGCTGCGGGGTGGAGAAGAGCTTTGCGGTGTCGGCGTATTCGACGAGACTTCCCGGTTGGCCGGTGCCGGCGAGGTTGAAAAACGCTGTGCGGTCGGAGATCCGGGCCGCTTGTTGCATGTTGTGGGTGACGATGACGATGGTGTAGCTGGCCTTGAGGTCGTCGATGAGATCTTCGATGGCCAGGGTGGAGATCGGGTCGAGGGCCGAGCAGGGCTCGTCCATGAGCAGCACGGTGGGTTCGATCGCGATGGCTCTGGCAATGCATAGCCGTTGCTGTTGGCCGCCGGACAGCGCTGCGCCTGGCCCGTCGAGCCGGTCTTTGACCTCTTCCCACAGGTTGGTGCGCTTCAGGCAGCTCTCCACGATGCCGTCCATGTCGTTCTTGGATTTGCGCACCCCGGCGAGCGCGTAACCGGCGGCGACATTGTTGTAGACGGTCATTGTCGGAAACGGGTTGGGCTGCTGGAAGACCATGCCGATGGAGCGGCGGACGTTGACAGGGTCGACGCCGGGGCCGTACAGGTCTTGGCCGTCCAGCCGGACGGTGCCGGTGATGTGCCCGCCGAGGATGACCTCGTGCATCCGGTTGAGGGTGCGAAGGACGGTCGACTTCCCGCACCCAGACGGCCCGATGAAGGCGGTGACGGTGAGCGGAGCCATCGTGATCGATGCGCCTTCGACGGCCAGGAAGTCACCGTAATACGCGTTCAGGTCTTC